>NZ_JBFAAX010000157.1:0-12324 GCF_040639995.1 Actinosynnema sp. NPDC023658
GCCCCGCCACCTACGAAGCAATCCGACACCACCCAGTGGACCAGGTAGCCTGACCACACCTCACCGACCC
The DNA here is from genome assembly GCF_040639995.1 of Actinosynnema sp. NPDC023658. Lineage (NCBI taxonomy): Bacteria > Bacillati > Actinomycetota > Actinomycetes > Pseudonocardiales > Pseudonocardiaceae > Actinosynnema > Actinosynnema sp. NPDC023658. The sequence continues at coordinate 71 of NZ_JBFAAX010000157.1, forward strand.
TGTCCGTCAAAACGGGTCAACCCCAGGTCGTGGTGGTGCGAGTTGCTGTGCTCGGTGTGGTCTGCGGTGGTTGTAGTGGGTCGCGTAGCGGTTCAGCACCGTCCGCAGGCGGTGTTCGTTGAGGATGAGCAGGCGGTCGGTGACTTCGCGTCGAACGGTCCCGAGAACCGTTCGTCGTGGGCGTTGGCTCGTGAAGACCGTGGTGGGGTCTTCACAACCTGGATGCCCGCATCGAAGAGGACCGCGTCGAACGAGGTGGTGAACTGGCCGGCCCGGTCTCGGATGAGGAATCGGAAGTCGTCTGCTCGGTCACCCAGGCCCATGAGCAGGTTGCGGGCTTGTTGGGTGGTCCATGCTCCATCGGGTTTGGTGGTGGCGCCGAGGAGGTGGACGTAGCGGGTGGCGACTTCGATCACGAGAAACACGTGGATCCGCGTGAGCGTCAGGGCGCAGTCGACGTGGAAGAAGTCGCAGGCCGGCAGGCTCGCGACCTGCGCGCGCAGGAACCGCCGCCACGAAGAGTCGCTGTCGCGCCCGGGTGCGGGCGGTATGCGTTGGCGCTTGAGCACGCGGCGCACGGTTGAGGCGGCGACCCGGTGGCCGAGCGTGAACAGCTCGCCCTGGATCGTGCGGTAGCCCCAGCCTGTGGGGTGCCAATAGTCGGCCACGTGGTCTGATCTGCGTTTATGCTGCTGTGGGTTCGTACTCGTTGATGAGGCCGCCGAGGACTGGTCGGCGACGTATCGACCTGTAGTTCGGCGCTACTGGTGGCCTGTCGGGTCGTGGTGGTGCGAGCTGGAGTGCTTGGTGTGGGCGGCGGTGGTTGTAGTGGGCCGCGTAGCGGTCCAGCACTGTCCGTAGGTGGTGTTCGTTGATGATGAGCAGTCGGTCGGTGACTTCTCGTCGGACGGTCCCGACGAACCGTTCGGCGTGGGCGTTGGCTCGCGGGCACCGTGGTGGGATCTTCATAACCTGGATGCCTGTGCCGGAGAGGACCGCGTCGAACGAGGCGGTGAACTGGCCGGCCCGGTCTCGGATGAGGAACCGGAAGTCGTCTGTCCGGTCGCCTGGGTCCATCAGCATGTTGCGGGCTTGTTGGGTGGTCCATGCCCCGTCGGGGTTGATCGTGGTGCCGAGGATGTGGACGTAGCGGGTGGCGACCTCCATCACGAAGAACACGTAGACCCGTTTGAGCGTCAGGGCGCAGTCGACGTGGAAGAAGTCGCAAGCCAGGATGCTTGCGGTCTGGGCGCGCAGGAACCGTCGCCAGGAGGTGTCGGTGTCGCGCCGGGGAGCGGGTGGAATCCGCAGGTGCTTGAGCACGCGGCGAACCGTTGATGCGGCTACTCGGTGTCCGAGCTTGAGCAGTTCGCCCTGGATCCGGCGGTAGCCCCAGCCGGCGTTCTCCCGCGCCATGCGCTCGATCGACGCCACGACGGTGTCGTCGACCGGAGGTCGGCCGGTGCGACTGGGATAGGTCCACTTCCTCGCGACCAGGCGCCGGTGCCATCGCAGGATGGTTCCCGGTGTCACCAACCGGTGCTCACGCAACAGCCAGGGGAGTCGGCGAACCAGCGCGGCGAGTACCGCGCGGTCGGCCCAGTCCAACTGCGGGCGGGGGTTGGTCCGGCTCAGCACGGCGACCTCGTGCCGCAGCACCAGCAGTTCTACGTCCTTGGCCGCAGAGGACCGGCCGAGGAGCACCAGCCAGTTACCGAATCGAACGAAGATCAGGTACAGCAGTCGTAACGCCACACCCCACGATCATGCCCTGGAGGTCCAGCGTGCGCGATCGTCGCAGCTCAGCATCCCAGTGCAGAGTTCTGACACCCCACACGGCCTCGCGCCGGGCATGAATCTGTTGCCAGCGTTGCAGGGTGGTTTCGGCGAGCTTTCCCTGGCGCAGTCCGGTGGCCGTTGCCCAGCACGCGCTGTGAGCCGCAACCTCGCTGCCCGCGGCATCGCACAGGCCGTGCCACGGATGCCACCGGTCGGCGACCTGGGTCGCCTGCGGCAGCGCGTCCCGCACGGCCTGCGCGTAGGCGGTCGAGCCGTCCCGACATACGACCTCGACTCCCGGGTGCGCTCGCAGCCAATCGGCCACGACCTCGGCGCCGCGTCCGGTGTCAATCCCCTCAAATCGTGGAGAGGGTGTTATGCCACTTCGGCGTGTACGAACCCGATGACGCCACGGACGTGGAGGGCATGCCGTGGGCGATCACGTTCGAGGCATCGGGGGGAAGAGTTGGGCGTCGTTCGTGTGCGGCACGTACGAGCGGGACGACGTGGTGAAACTCGCCGAAGAGGTCGTGTCCGCCGGCGCAGCGTGATTGCCGTGGTCGAGCCGTTGTCGCCGGTGACGGAGGCGGCGGGCTTGCCGGCGACGATCGCCGAGCTGCGTGACGGGGAAGAGGTCGGCGCGGAGTAGCGCCGTCACCCTTCCGACGCCTGTGGTGGGCGGGTCGGCCTCGTTACCGTGGCCCGATCCACTACCGGAGGTGTCGTTATGAGAGCCAGATCCCGTGCCGCGTTACTCGTAATCGTGTTGGCGGCGGTGGCGTGGTCGCTGGTGCCGGCAGCACCGGCGGGCGCGGCGGCCGGCATCACCATCACCGGCCTCTCGGTCGACATGTTCCCCGACAAGGCTAACGCGATGTGGGTCGACGGCACCGCCACCTGCTCCACCACCGGTACCGCCACCGTCAACGTGTGGGTCTCCCAAGAATTCGCGGGTTCCCGCGCCTGGGGGATCGGCGGCACCACCGTGTCGTGCACGGACCAGCCCGCGCACTGGTCGGTGTACGTGCCGGTGCTCAGCTTGTGCACGTATCCCGGCGGCCTCGGGTGCTTCCAATCCGACTCGTTCGCCGACGCGGCTGCGTGGCTGTACAGGAACGGCGTGCAGGAGGCGTCCCACAGCGGCGAATTCCCGACCACCTGAACCCACGACACATAATGGGACAAGCCGGTGAGCTTCCCCCGATAACCCGAGGCGGTTGTTAGCTGGATCGGGCCGGTGATGCCGGGATGGCAGTCGGTTCGGCCTGGGCGGCGTGCCAGGCGGCTTCGTACTCGTCGGGGCTGAGCCAGCCGAGGTCCTTCTGGATGCGCTCGGTGTTGTAGAACCCGTCGATATAACGGAACAGCTCGTTCTCGGCCTCGTCACGGGTGCGCCAGGACCGGCGGTAGACCAACTCGATCTTCAACGTGGAGAAGAAGTTCTTCATCAGGGCGTTGTCATACGAGTCGCCGACCGACCCCATCGAAGGCAGGATCCCGTTGTCCTGCAACCGTTCCGCGAACCGGAAGGCCGTGTAGGTCGACCCGCGGTCGCTGTGGTGGATCAGCTGTCCGTCGCGCACGTCGCGGGACCAGATGGCGTACTCCAAGGCGCCGAGCATGAGGTCGGTGTCGCGGCGATCTGAGGTCTTCCAGCCCACGATCCGGTTGGAGAAGGCGTCGCGCACGGCTGCGAGCCAGAAGACGCCCTCGCCGGTGCGGATCCGGGTGGCGTCGGCCACCCACAACCGGTCCGGCGCGGGCGCGGTGAAGTCCCGGTTCACCCGATCCGGTGCCGGTGCGGCCCGCGGGTCCCGCCTGGTCGACGGCGTCCGCCACTGTTTACGCAGGAACGCGCCCTGCAGGCCGGCCTGGCGCATCAGCCGCTCGACCCGCTTGCGCGACACGAGGATGCCCCGGCGACGCAGCACCTGGTGCACCCGCGGGCTGCCGTAGGTGCCGCCGGAGGCGGCGTGGATGTCGGTGATCTCCGCGGTGATCGCCCGGTCCTCGCGTTCGCGGTCCGACGGGTAGGCCTGGCGGGCCACCCAGCCGTGGTAGGTGGAGGAGGCGATACCGAGGACCCGGAGGACGAACTCGACCGCGAAGCGGCCGCGAAGCTGATCGACGAGCTTCACGACCGTCGCCGGGTCGGGTCGAGTTCGGCCGCGAAAAACGCGGACGCGGTCTTCAGGATCTCGTTGGCGCGCTTGAGCTCCGCGTTCTGCTTGCGCAGCCTGCGCAGTTCCTCGGACTCGGTGGTCGTGGGCCGGTCGCCACGTTCGCCGCGGTCGGCCTCGTCCTGCCGGATCCAGTTCCGCAACGCCTCGTGATGCACGCCCAGCTGCTCGGCCAGGCGCCGGATCACCGGCTTGGGGTCGGACTCCCGGTACAGCCGGACCGCACGCGCCCTCAACTCGTCGGGGTACTTCTTCGGTGGTGCCACGGACGACTCCCTTCAGGCCCTATCGGACCATGTCTGGAAAGCCACCGGGCTACCGGGGGAAGCTCAGTGTGTAGTGAAAACGAATCTTGTGGCTGCACCTGCTGGGACGGAACTGGAATGGTGACGGACGACAGTGTGCGCCACTCTCGCGGACGTGGATAACGATCTCTATGCCGACACCGCCAGTGTCGAAGCCGGCTACTTCGCCCACGCTGAGGCTCTCGGAGTGACATCGGACTGCGCCGACAGGACGCTGCGGCAGGCGGTGTTCGACGCGGGGCGGGAGGGGCATGGCGACCCTTACGACCTTGCCCGCACGCGCCTCGAAATGAAGGTCCGGGCCGACGGGTAAAAATCGCTGCGTCTCCCATACCCACACATGGCCGTCCCGCCATGTGTCCGGACCACAGGCGGACGACGCGTCCGGATCGACGCCGGAATGCTGTGGACTCGGCTCGCCTGATCGCTCCTGGTCGACTGCGGTCGATCCGATCGGATCGCTCTCCGGCGCCGGTCACGTGCTTGGCCTGCGTATTGGGCTCACCCGTTCGGGTTGTGTGGCGGGGGAGCTCTGGGTACGGGCGTGATTGGCGCGGGCGGGTAGGGCGGGGGAGCGTGAGCGGTGGGCGTTGACCACCGATCACACCGGCGGAAGGTTCGGTGAGGTGGCCGACCTGAGCGGCGCGTCCACCCGAAAGGCGGTGCCCAATGCGGTGTTGGCCGCGGTGCCGGAGGCGAAGGAGCAGGCTGCCAGGAACTTCGCCGCCCAGCTGTGGGCGTTGCGGGAGCGGATCGGTGTCGGTGACCTGGTCGTCATGCCGTTGAAGGGCTCGCCGCAGGTGGCGCTCGGCCGCGTCAGCGACCGGTACCGCTACCTGGATGCCGAGTCCGATTCCGAGCGTCGGCATGTGCGGCCGGTGCGGTGGCTGGTGACGGATCTGCCGCGCACGGCGATCAGATAGGACCTGCGGTACTCCCTGGGCGCGTTCTCCACGGTCTGCGAGGTGTCGCGCAACGACGCCGCCTGGCGGATCGAGCGCCTGCTCACCGACGGCCGTGACCCTGGTGCGCTTACCCCCCGGCGCGCTGGGCAGGTCCGGCAGGGCGGATGGTGGTGCCGGTGGGGATACGGTCGACGAGGCCGTCGACTCCGCCAGTTCGGCGTGGACGTCGGGCGGTACGTGTGGGGTGCCAGAAGTCGGCCGTATGGTCTGACCTGGGGTCATGCTGCGGGGGGTTCGTATTCGTTGATCAGGCTGCCGGGGACTGGTCGGCGGCGTATCGAGGTGCAGTCCGGCTCTGCGATCGGGTGGTCTGGTCGTGGTGGTGCGAGTTGCAGTGCTTGGTGGGGTCGGCGGTGGTTGTAGTGGGCCGTGTAGCGGCCCAGCACGACCCGCAGGTGGCGTTCGTTGGTGATGAGCAGTCGGTCGGTGACTTCGCGTCTGACGGTCTCGACGAACCGTTCGGCGTGGGCGTTGGCTCGTGGACACCGTGGTGGGCTCTTCACGACGTGGATGTCGGCGCCGGAGAGGGCCGCGTCGAACGAGGTGGTGAACTGGCCGGCCCGGTCGCGGATGAGGAACCGGAAGCCGTCGGCCCGGTCGCCCAAGTCCATGAGCAGGTTGCGGGCTTGTTGCGCGGTCCATGCTCCGTCGGGGTTGGTGGTGGTGCCGAGGATGTGGACGTAGCGGGTGGCGATCTCGATCACGAAGAACACGTAGACCCGCTTGAGTGTCACGGCGCAGTCGACGTGGAAGAAGTCGCAGGCCAGCAGGCTCGCGGCCTGTGTGCAGGAACCGTCGCCAGGAGGTGTCGGTGTCGCGCCGGGGTGCGGGTGGTATCCGCAGGCGCTTGAGTACGCGGCGAACCGTTGAAGCGGCTACCCGGTGGCCGAGTTTGAGCAGCTCGCCTTGGATTCGGCGGTAGCCCCAGCCGGTGTTCTCCCGGGCCATCCGCTCGGTCAACGCCACCACGGCGTCGTCCATCGGTGGTCGGCCGGTGCGGTTTGGGTAGGTCCACTTCTTGGTGACCAGTCGGCGGTGCCACCGCAGGACGGTGCCCGGCGTCACCAACCGGTGGTGTCGTAACCAGTCGGACAGGCGTCGCACCAACGCGGCGAGCACCGCACGATCGGCCCAATCCAATCGCGGGTGAGGGTTGGCCAGGCGCAGCACGGCGACCTCGTGCCGCAATACCGGCAACTCCACGTCCTTGGCCGCCGATGACCTACCGAGCAGAACCAACCAGCCGACGACCCGGACGAAGATCAGATACAGCAGTCGTAGCGCCACGCCCCACGATCATGCTCCTGCGACTGATTCTGCGCGGTCACCGCAGCTCAGCGCCTCAGTGCAGAGTTCTGGAACCCAAAGGCCGATCTTCGACACTTACTCGATAGGGTGAAAATTGGAAATCGATCAGTTGGCTGAACTTGACTAGAGTAAACTCTTCATCCCTCACGAAAGAGGTGGAGTATGACCTTCTGCAAGATCGTCAAATCGGTCGCACTGGTGGCGATGGTAGTGGCGGCGACCTTGTTGCCGACGGTATCGGCGCAAGCGACCACTGGTCCAGGCTGGAATAATCTTTGGGTACGCGCTGCCTGTGTCAGTAGAACTCCCAATCCGGCAGATTATGTCGAAAAATTCTATGTCTGGGTACCTAACAGTCCTCAGGGTGATAAGTTGTTCACGCCGTCAGGCGGCGGGTTGGGCACCTACACCGAGTACCTTCACTACGACAACGTTTATAAGCAGGTTTCGGGAAACACGTACCTGAACTACCGAGTCCATTGCAGGAATACCGGATCGGTTCGAACCGGTCAAATCCCGTGGGGCGGCAGCAGTGCGAGTACCTTCTGGATCTCGATTGCTGCCTGAGTCGATGTTGGCACGGAGCTTCGTTGGGCCTGAACGGTGGCAAGGAGGGCTCAAGCGCTACCTCCCGCACCTGTGGGTTCCAGAAGTCGGCCACCTGGCCTGACCTGCGGTTAAGCGGCTGTGGGTTCGTACTCGTTGATGAGGCCGTCGAGGACTGGTCGGCGGCGTATCGAGGTGTCCGGCTGTGCTATCGGCCGGTCTGGTCGTGGTGGTGTGAGTTGTAAGGCTTGGTGGGGTCGGCGGTGGTTGTAGTGGGATACGCACTTCCCGCGCGGTCGGGTGTCTACGCGTGGTACTTCGACGGGTGCCGCCGGGTGTGCCGAGCGAGGGCTGACGGGTCGGTCCCGCACGGTGTCCGGGTCGGCCGCGACCAGGCGCGCGATCGACGGCGCCGGGGTCCCGGACGACGACGCCAGGATGATCATCGCCCGGCGCATCCGGATCGTGCCCTGCTTGCCCCGCCGCACGTAGTTCAGCAGGCGACGGCCCTCGTCCTCGGTTAATCGACGTGCTCTGACCGGCTCGGCCATCGACCCATCCCCATGCTCGGCGACTACGTGACCGCCGAGCATGAGATCACCACGAACCGGCATCGTGGATCTTGACCGGCGTGTCCCCGACCCGGTGAACGCATGTGGTCACCGCACTAGGCGGCTGGCTGCGTGGCGTCGCTGGTCGTGTTCGTCGGGCGGGACGCAGTGGCGAGTGCGACCGCGGCGCCGAGCACGCTGAGCAGCAGCGCGGTGTACGCCCATCCGCGGCGGTCCGTCATCGCGTCGTCGCACAGCATGCCGTACCCGCCGGTGCCGTGGTCGATCCGGGAAACCGAGGTGCCGCAGCTGACCGAGGGGAGGGTCGGGTTCGGCTCGGTCGAGACGTCTGTGACCAGTCCGATCGCGCCGACGACGGCCAGCAGGACGGCGGCGACGAGGAGGAGGACCGTGCGCAGAGCGGACGACACGATCGGCCTCCGAGGGTGGGGTGGGCTCTCATCCTGACGGGGACGTGCGCCCCGCGCCCCCGCGTTATTGCGGATTCCAGGAGCCGGATCGAGCGGACGATTCGTAGCTGGCCGGGACGCTTGGGCGGGACCTGGTGGCGTGGCGGCGCGAGGAGGTCGCGGTGCCACCGCAGCACCGTCCTCCGGGCGCGTCAGCAGTCGGAGCTGACGAAGCGTGGTTGCCGGGAGTCGGTGCAGCGGGGCCGCGAGGAACGCCCGGTCGCCGGGGGAGAACCGCGGACGAGCGTTGCTTAGTTGGCGTTCTAGGATCGTGAGCTGGTGGCGTAGCGCCAGAATCTTCACGTCGTTACCCCGATCACTCATGGGCAGCAGGCGCAGCAGCGCGAACGCGTTGGTCACACCGAGGTAGGCCAGTCGGAGTGGCACAGCCGGTCATCATGCCGTGCTGATCGATGTCACGGCGGGTACAGCCGAGCTGTGAACGCTTCGAGGTCTTTGGCCTTGCAGGTCCTCTACCTGCGCGGATGGGGTTCTCGGCAGGTACATCGTCTGGCCAACCGGCACATCCCGAAGTGCGCCGACGGCAGCCTTCCGGAGTGCTGGCTGCTCGTGGAATGGTCCACCGGAGCGGCCGAACCCACCGACTACTGGTTGTCCACCCTCCCTCCCAACATCCGGCTTCGCGACCTGGTCAGGATCGCCAAGATCCGGTGGCGCATCGAGCACGACTACCGTGAACTCAAAGACGGCCTCCGCCTGGACCACTTCGACGTCCGCTCCTGGACAGGTAGCACCGCCACGTCACCCTCGCCTTGGGCGCCCAAGCCATCTGCACCAAGCTCTGCCGCACCCCGGAGGCCCCTGCGTGGGGCTTACGCTCTACGCCGTCCTGCGCCGCCTCCAACACTTACTCGCGGTATGGGCAGGCCACGGCCACACCTGCCGACAACCCGTCCAGACCCGAACGCCGGCAACAAAACCGCAGCTCAACAGCGCCTAACGGAGTTCTACTAGTGCACAGCAGCGATCGAGCGGCACAACATCATTCGTCGGGGATAAACTCTGATCAGCCACTTCACACCCGTTCCGCCTATGCGGATGGAGGTGTGGTTTGCTACTTCAGCAGTACCTCCTAGCAGTGATCTTGCAGTGACTCCGCAGTGTTCGAGAGCGTAGGTGACAATCACGAACATGAACGATCGACGGTTTCGACGTGCGTTCGAGCGCACGTCAAGGAGGTCGCTCCTCGTCGGCTCGAGTGCCGTGACGCTCGGTTTGGCCGGATTGCTCTTCAATCTGTACCAGTACGCGCTCGGCGTGCTCGTATTACTGCTTGGCGGACTTACAGCAGGTTACGCCGAGCGGCGCATGCGACTCGGTACGCGCGCAGACGTACTCTCCTCCGAAGTATCGTCCGCCACTGGGAAGGGTATCGCCAACTCGGATGCACGAATCTGGACTGTCCCTAGCCCTGTTAGAACCTTTACGGGCCGTTCTGCGGAGCTAGGGCGGATGAAAAGGCAGATGGCGCGAGCATCACTGTCGACGAAGATCATTGCATTACACGGTATGCCGGGGTTGGGTAAGACCCAGCTCGCGATGGCGTACGCCGAGCGTCATCGGGACAGCTTCGACTTGGGATGGTGGATCAGTGCATCGAGTCGGCTATGGGCGCTGGCGGGTCTAGCGGACCTGGCGCGACGCTTGGGTGTCGCACCGCTGGACGCCGAACAGGAAACTGCCGCTCAAGCCGCCATCGCGGCACTGGAACGCCGAAGCGGGTGGCTGTTGATCTTCGACGACGTCAACGACCCTGTCGCCATCGCAGGCCTCATGCCCAACGGGCCTGGTCAGGTGATCATCACATCGCGGAATCCAGCATGGGACTCGATCGCGACGACCAACCCGATCCCTGCCATGGACAATAACGATGCGATACGGCTATTGCTCACGCATAGCGGAGACTCCGATATCACAGCCGCAGTCGCGCTGGCAACCGAGCTACAAGGACTCCCGCTTGCGGTCGCACAAGCTGGGAATTACTGTCGTCTTCGCGCGGTTACCCTCGCAGAGTACCACAAACGATTCTCCGGCAGCGCTGCGCTCCTGATGCTGGAGGGGAACACCGGCCCCTATCCGACTCCCGTGACGATCACCGTCGAACTCGCTGTCGAACAAGTTCAACGTCGAAGCGTCGCCGCAGCACAACTGCTACGCCTGCTGGCCTTGCTCGGGACAGAGCCGATACCACGTGATCTGCCCACTTATCAATTGGCGGCGCTTCCTCGCAAACTCGCAGCAACTTGTCACAACCTCGTCGAACTGGACCGCCTGATCGAGATACTCGTCAGCACGTCCCTCATAAGCGTGGACAAGCCCGGTTTCATTCGTATGCACGGCCTGGTTCAAGGCATCATTCGGGACAGGCTTCGGCCGTCGAAACTGTCCTTGCTCAAACGCATTACACGCACGATACTTTCCCTACGTGATCAAAGCGCACGTTGGTCACTTTGTCGGTGGAACGACGCAGTAGGTGAAATTGTTAATGCGGCATTTCCCTCGGATCCTGGCGATCTTGCATTGTGGCAGCGCTTCTTGGCTTTATCTCCCCACGCCGTCGCCTACATCGACCATGCAACTCAACTAGACGGTGACCTCGAACTCCTCGACGCGCTAAGCGGCAAGCTCGCGGCGTATCTGCACGACCGCGGCGAGTACTCCGAAGCAGAAGCCTACTTCGAGCGATGCCTCACTATCAGGCGATCGAGTTTCAGCTCGAATCATCCAGACCTTTTCCATCCCATGTATGAACTCGGTTTGATCGCTTACCGGCACGGTGCCTTCTTGAGGTCGAAACAACTCCTCGATGAGTTGTCGACCGCCGCTACGGAAAGTCTCGGCTCTGAGGACCCCGTTACACTCAAGGCGGACACGCAGCTCAGTTTCGTTCTGTATGAGCTCGGGGAACTGCATCGAGCAAAAATAATAGCAGAGCGCGTCTTCGATGTACGTCGCCGAGTTCTTGGTCCTGATCATGCTGATACTTTACGCGCGATGTACACGCGAGACGCGCCTCTGACTGAACTCGGTAGCTACTTCGACGAGATCGTCGACAATTTTCAGTTCGCGTTCGATATTCTGCAGCAACGGTACGGTATTAGGCATCTTCAAACGTTGCGCGTGTGGCACAATCTATGTCGAACGCAGGCCGAAGCCGGTATGTTCGATCAGGCGAAGACTGGCTTGCGCGCAGTTATCTCGAGCACAGTGGAGACTTACGGCCCCAAGCATCCGTTCGTGCTCTACGCCCGGCACAATCTTGCGCGCGCCTACTGGTTCGAAGGTCGAGACCTAACCGCAGCAAAGTCCGGATTCGAGGAAGTTCTCGCCGCCCGCCAACAGGCCCTCGGCATCGACCATCCGAAAACCTCGACGACTCGTCATTACCTCGCTCGTGTCGTAGCCGCACAGGGAGAACAACAAGCGGCCGCCGACCACCTTCAGTACGTCGCCGCAGCACGCCAACGGATGTTGGGAGCCGACAACTGCCACACCTTGCTGGCCCTCGACGACCTAAAAAGGCTCGCGGAATCGAAGGCGCTCAGCCGTGATGGGCTTGACGCCTCCCGTAGGTTCCGTCCCGATCTCGCATTCGGGTTGTAGAACGAGCGGCGCGGCCTGTAAGGGTTGTGCATGGAATATCGTCCATGCAGGTCGAGTGGCATAATGGTAACCGATGAGGATGCCGCCCAACGTGTACCGCTCGAAAAGTCGTCGTTGCTGGTCAAGCGGCGTGTTCGTACTCGTTGATCAGGCCGCCGAGGGCTGGTCGTCGACGCATCGACGTACAGCCTGGCTCTGCGATCGGCTGGTCTGGTCGCGGTGGTTTGAGTTGTAGGGCTTGGTGTGGTCTGCGGTGGTTGTAGTGGTTCACGTAGTGGTCCAGTAGCGTGCGCAGGTGGTGTTCGTTGATGATGAGCAGTTGGTCGGTGGCTTCGCGTCGGACGGTTCCGACGAACCGTCCGGCGTAGCAGTTGGCTCGCGGGCACCGTGGTGGGATCTTCACGACCTGGATGCCGGTGGCGGAGAAGACCGCGTCGAACGAGGCGGTGAACTGTCCGGCCCGGTCGCGGATCAGGAACCGGAAGTCGTCGGCCCGGTTGCCGAGGTCCATGAGTAGGTTGCGGGC
>NZ_JBFAAX010000158.1:0-12240 GCF_040639995.1 Actinosynnema sp. NPDC023658
GTGGTCGCCGGGCCCGTCCCGAACACCCGGGTCCAGGTGCTGGACGAGTGGTTGCGGCCGGCCGAGACCGGCGAGCTGTACGTGTCGGGTGCCGGCTCGCGGCGGTCGGGGCCGTGATCGCGGGCTCGGCGAGTGTCTACGCGAACGCGCGACGCGCGGGCAGGCTCGCGGTGGCCCGCCGGTCACGCCGGGACGCGGCCACCGACGCGCGCAGCGCGTTGAGCGCCGAGACCGCAGTGCTGGCGCAGCAGATCATCGACCTGGACCGGCGGCACGCGACGGCGCGCACCCGGCAAGCCGAAGACGGGCAGGCATTCGACGGGCGGTTCCGGGATCTGATGGCCGACTACGCGGAGTTGCTGGAGGCGATCACGACCGCGGACAACCGAGGTGACGTCGACCTGAGTGCGCTCGCCACGCGCATCCGGCTGTTGAGCGAGCGGTGCGACCGTGTGCCTGCCGATAACCTCATCCGTCCAGGTAGAGGGCATACGAAGCCCATAGGAGTCGAGTGTCCGCAAACACGGCCGCCAAACGACTCGGCGGCATCCTCAACGAGTACCAGCGCGCCACCTAAGCAGCACGAACGTGATTTTCGGCAGGCACAAGGTTACATAACGCCGACAGCACAACAATAAAAATTTTTGCCACCACAGAGCACTTCGGAGTTACAGAAGTGCTCTGCCCGGAACGCAGCCCGACCGCCCTGCCGTTCACGGTCGTTGACCTGCGGTTTCACGCCGTTTGGCGCAGTTGAACGCGGTTCGAAGAGCACTTCGGTGTGAATGAAGCCGATATATCGCCTCTACCAGCAGAAATAGAATTAGCACAGGAAAAACACGGCTATCGGGTGCCGTTGAATGCGGTTCGACGCTGCTGAACCCGTCCAACGGCTCCCATTTTGCTCCCACCGCCCGCGCCTACATGCTCCTCAAGACCCCGAACCGCCAATCGGATCAGGAACCGTGGTCGCGGTCGAAGGACACCCAGGTCACCAGCAGCACATCCACCCGGTCCTGGGACGTCAAGAACAGATAGGTGATCAATCCGAGCCCCTGGCCGAACGTGAGCTGGAACAGCCCGCCATCCGGATTGTCCGGGTTGAGTGGGCTGCCCCGCTCGGGCACCAGGGTCAGGACTTCGAATGCCTCACCCAGCGCCACGAGCGCTTCGGGTGGAAGCGCGCGGATCTGCTCCTGCGCGTCAGGATCGATGTCGAGGGTGTACGCCATGATCGTCGTCGACCGCCGCCTGGACTACCGGCGACTACAGACCCAACCCTGCCCGCAGTTCGTCCCACGACACACTGCCCGGTCGGGAGGCACCCGCACGACGGACCTCGACAGTGGTGTCCACCAGCCGACGGGCCGCCTCCGGGTCCTCGCGGGTCAGCAGCGCGACCCGCCGCCACACCTGCAGGGTCGACCGCAACTGGTCCAGACGCAGAGTCCGCCGAGCCGCGCTCAACGCGGCATCGAAAGCCACATCGAACTCGCCGGCATGCTCCGGCAGCAACACGGCACGGATCAACTCCGGCGAACCGAACAACTCAGCCGCCCGGCCATCACCCACCCACTCGGGCGCCGACTCCAGACCATCCACGTCCACCACCCGGCCAACAGGCCGGTCGGGCTCGGACGAACGGGCAGCCGGAGAACTCACACAACGGATAGTAGCCCCAACCGCCACCGAACGGCGGGACACCACCGCAACCCAGATGCCGTACGCCGAGGCCCTCGCAGGCGAACACGCCAGCCGCGGTGCCGGTGCGCCGGACCGCACACTCGACTGAGGCACGACGGCGATCCCCGTCAGGCGCGACTGCGGGATGCCGACTCCACACCGAGAGGCCGAACTGCATGACAAACATCTGACCTGCATGGATGGCGTTTTCGGCAAGCACAACGTTCGCCTGCACCGCCTCGATCCTCGCCGCCAGCTCGCGGTCGACCGCGAAGTTGTGCCCCCCGCCGAGCAGGTAGTCGTAGACCCGGGCCACGCTGGGTTGATCGCGGTCGATCCCCTGCGGCAGCCAGGTCGGCTCCTCGGGCCGGCCGGCCGCGGTGCGCGGTTCCCCGGCCTCGGCCGCGCGGTGTTCTCGGGGATCAGGCAGATGGTCCACCTGGTTGGGATAGTCGTCACGATGATCACCGGTCAACCGGATCCGACTCGCCTCACCCGATCAGCGCAGCGTGCGGAGCCTCGCCTCCACGGCGCCGGACTCGCCGGCCCGATCGCTCTTCCGGTCACCGCATGCGGAGCATGCCCGGTCCATCCACGATGCGCACGGTTCACCAGGTCCGGACATCAACTGATGCTGCGCGCCAGGAACGTTCACGAGGCGGACGAGCAGGCTCGAACCTCACCGCGGAGCAGGATTGAGCAACGGAGTCCCGCAGGTGGATCTCGGCGACCAGTCGCGGATGTGGTATCAGACCTCGAACCTGTCGTTCGAGGGTCCGTCCTCAGCGAAACGTGTACTACCGATGATCTGCTCCATGATCGTCATATTCGCTTCGAATTGACCCAGGAGGTCGGTGTAGGTGAAGTTGTACACGCGTTCACCCCGGAACACGAAGAACTGCCTCTGCCGGAAAGCGTCTCCGTTCGACGTGAACTCGTAATCGATCAGCCGCCCATCATGACGGCCGAACGCCACCGACTCCTCCAGGTTCATCATGAAATCAGCGAGTGTGCCGTACAAGTTGGCAATGTGATCGTCGATGAACGCCTTCACCGTCCGCCCGCACAACTCCCTCACCGTGAGGACCAGATTATGCCGGAAGCCGTCGCGCACGGCCGCCACGGTGATCTGGGACAAGTCCTCCCAGCCCGGCAGAACAGGCATCATCACACCGGAAATGCCCGCGTGAAGCATGTCATCCCCTTCGATCAAGCACGTTCGCGCAGCACGGCGAGAATCTCTTCTGCGGTGAGCACGTCCACCTCGGGATCGGGCTCGGGAGCCGGTTCGGGACCGGACAGGAGGGCTTGGTGCGCACGCACGACGGCGCGCAACGCGGCCACCATCGTGGTAGCCCGATCACCCACCAGCGGTTCGACAGCAGGTCCGTCGATGGCGGGTTTCCCCCACACACTGATCACGAACCACGTCGCCGGCAGGCCGGAGTTCGCGCCGACGAGCACCTCGGGCAGCACCCAGCCGGAGTCGGCGCGCACATCAGCACGCAGTTCGTCGACGCCCGCCAGGAACCGACCGCCCCGCTCGGGGTCGACGCACGCGACCAGGTCCGGTGCCACCTCGACCCGCAACGGCTGGGCGCGGGCCCGAGCCAGAGCGGCTTGCTCGCGGCACCGATCGTCCGTCGCCACGAGGTCGAGCAGCACCTGTTCTTCGTCCAGACCGGAAGCAGCGATCCTGGTGAGCCTCCGCGCGAGGGCGAGCACGTCCCGCGCGCGGTCGGGGCGTACCGCAGCCACCGCGCGCAACGCCTGCGCCGCCGCCGTGTACGCCCGCACTTGGAGGCGATGCTCCGCGGCGGCCCACAGGTGGCGTTCGGCCTCATCTGCACGGCCCAACGCCCGGGCTACCTCGGACAGGCGTTCGCGCACCTCGGCGGCGGCCTCCCGAAGACCGTGCCGTTCGTAGTGCTCCAACGAGCTCTCGAGCACCGGACGGGCCTCCGCGAAACGTTCGGCCCGCAGCAGCAGCACTCCCAAGCGTTTCGCGATCCGTGCCGATCCCCCGCGACCGCTGGCGCCGAGCAGCACGAGCATCCGGCGCAGCGGACCTTCGACGCTCGCCTCGGGCAACCCCGCCACCTCGCTGAGGTCCAAGAGAGCCTGCAAGGCAGGGATTTCACGATCGGGTCGGCCCATCGCCGCAGCGATCGCGGCGGCTTCCCGCGCCCACTCCACCGCTGC
Organism: Actinosynnema sp. NPDC023658; assembly: GCF_040639995.1. Taxonomy (NCBI): domain Bacteria; kingdom Bacillati; phylum Actinomycetota; class Actinomycetes; order Pseudonocardiales; family Pseudonocardiaceae; genus Actinosynnema; species Actinosynnema sp. NPDC023658. Next base: position 3,886 of record NZ_JBFAAX010000158.1, read on the forward strand.
CCCCGGGTCCGCCGTCCCGGTCGTGAGTTCGTCGGTGACCGACTCGATCAACGTGTTGATCAACGCGGTCGGATCTGCCAGCTTCCGCGCGACCTCGTCCTGCGTCTTCCTGGCCAGGTCGGCCGCCTCGCGGTCGCCCGCGGCCGCGTGCACCCGGCGCAGCCCGACCAGCGCGTCGAGCTGGTGTCCGAGATGCCCCGTCAGCTCTGCCCTGGCATGAGCGGCCTCGAAGTGGGCACGGGCCGAAGCCAGGTCACCCGTGCGGTGCGCGATGCTCCCGCGAAGGAGGTCTACTCCACTCTTGATGCGCTGGGTGGTGCACCGCGCGGCGGCATCGTCCACCCAGCGGACCGCGAGGTCGATGCGGCCGCTGCGCAGCGCGGCGTCGGCCATCGTCAGCAGGGTGATCGCCTGGTGCGCGCTGGTACCTTTCGCTTCGTCGATGGCCAAGGCCGCGTTGAGGTCTTCCAGGGCGGCGACGGCATCGTTCCGCGCGAGGTGCTGTGCGACAGCTCGATCCAGGAGCACCGCAGCGTGGTAGAGCCCGTCGCGCGGGACCAGGTCGAGCGCCTCGGTGATCAGCTCGCGAACCTGGTCTTCCCATCCGCGTGGACGCGCTGCCGCGAGCGCCCTGGCTTTGGTGCGCAGCGCGAACGCCAGGACGTTCGGCCGGTGGTGCCCGCGAACGAGTGTGATCGCCTCGTCCAGGTCCAGCATCGCGTGTTCAGGCGAGTGGTCAGCGGATCGGAAACCCCGGTACGTCAAGATCTCCGCGCGGTCCCCGTCCGCGTCCGGCGGGCACACTTCCAGCGCCTTGGCCAAGGTGAGGTCGGCTCTGCCCTCACCTGACTGCACTTTGACCTCGCTCAGGATCATGTACAGCACGTGGTGTTCCCGGCCGTGCTCGTGGAGCCGCTGCAACGTAGCCGAGCACAGCTCGCGAGCCTCGGTGAACCGCAGCCGGAACAACTGGTGGTCGGCCAGCGCGATCGCGGTCTCCACCTCCAGATCGAGATTTGCGCCCAACCGCGCCAGGCGGTGCACCTCTCGCAAGGTGGCGACGTCAACCTCGGTCAGGTCCTCCGCCTCGACCGGGTCTTTCGCCTGTGCCGCGAGGGCCCCGGCACAGGCCGCGTGCCGTGCGCGCAGGACAGCGGGGTCGTGTTCCGCGACGTATCGGGCTCGGAGCACACCAGGCAGCGCGAACAGGTCGACATCGCCCGTTCGGTGCTCCAAGAGTCCGAGGTTGGCCAACCGCCACACGGCTTCGCTCGCGTCTGCCCCGGTCAGTCGTGACAGCACGTCGACGGAAACCGGTACGTGGAACGGGGAGGCGGCCCGCAGCACGCGCGCGTCGTCACGGCTGATCCGGTTCAACAGCAGGGGAGCGAAGACGTCCTTCTCCAGGAACTCCAAGCGGTTGTGCCGGAGCACGGCGCGCAACGCGTCCGGTTCCACCCGGACTTCACGCCGGACAGCGTCCACCAGCCACTCGGTCAACCGGGTGTTGCCGCCCGCGGTGGAGATGATCTCGTCCACGCTGGCCGCGGACAGCGTGACGTCCTCCCCGGCTCGCCGCGCGACCACGCGTTCCAGGTCGGACCGGCCGAGCGAGCTCAGCCTCCTGACCTCCAGGTACCGCAGGCACGGCAGGTCAGGCGGGTACCGGGTGGTCATCAGGATCCTGTGCGGCCCGTACCCGCAGGTTCGCACGGCGTTGACCAGGGCGTTCAACACGGACGCCGCTTCGGTGGCGGTGGTCGGCTTGCCGTCGACGAGGACGATCGCCCCGGCGTCACCGGGATCGGCCTCGAACGAGTGCTCGAACGCATCCAGTTCGAACAGCAGCAGCTTCCCCGACGCCGCCGACCACCTACGCAGGAACCAGGTCAGCCGGTCGACCAGCGGCAGCGTGGGCGGCACGTCGTGCAGGTACACGTCGCGCTCGATGTCAGCGGCGATCGCGTCCACCAGCTTCTGCTCGGTCAAGCCGTCGGCGACCCGCACCACTTGGTAGTCGGCGGCGAGTCGCTGCTCGATACGACGTGCCAGACGAGTCTTCCCGAGCCCGCCCATCCCGCACAGGACGAGTCCGACCGGATCCGGGGTGGCGCGGACACCGAGCAGCCGGACCGCGTCCTGCAATTCCCGTCTGCGGCCGATGAACCCCGTACTGCCCTTACCGCGCGCCTCGTCGTCCGGCCTCGGGATGATCTGCATGACGCCGCCCCCGGATCGTGGGGCGGGAACGAGGGCACCGGGCAGTTCACCGGCCACGAAGACCCGCAGCGCAGGCCAATCCGCTCCACCATCTCTCACCATCGATCGGTAGGTGGCGGCGAGGGCTTCGGCGACGGTTCTTCCCAGGGCCAGAACTTGGTAGAAGGCCTTCACAGCCTCAGTGGAGTGAGCATCGGGTGTGCGCCGGTCCCAGCCGACCACGACCGGGATGCCGGAGCCGGCCAGGCGCGCGGCGAGCCTGCCGGTCGGGAAATCGTCCACCTCGCCGCCCATCGGGCGACCGGAGAGGAACAGCACGGATGCGCCGCTGTCGCGGATGGCATCGCGCAGCACGATCGCGTCTGCGTCGACCCTCTCGCCGCGGACGCCCTCGGTCGCGAGAACGACCTCGCCCCGGGTGTACCCGACGTGACCATCCAGGTGGATAACGTCGAAGTGGCGGTAGTCGTACTCACCCCACCTGCCCTCGAGGTCCACGAGGTTGCCGGTGTCGTCGAAGTGCGGCTCCAGCGGGTGCTCGCGAGCCAACTTGATGATCACGTCGTGCTCGGCGTCATAGTCGAGTTCGGGCAGGTCACCGACGGGCGCGCAGGCCATGTAGAGAAGCCGCAGGCCGCGCTTCGCCACGGGATGCGGCTGACCGCCCGACGTGACCACTCGGACGGGTACGACAGGATCGGGCGCGGCGACGAGGAACGTCGAGCCATCGTGCAGCAACTCCCATGGCAGCTGCGCGATCTCCTCGTCCGCGTTGATCGCGAGGACCATGGTGGGCCGCGAGCCCTTGGTGCGATCGCGATATCCGGTCAACACCCGCTCCGCGGTGTCGACGAACGTGTGCAGCCGGGAACCGCACTGCGCCAACAGGGCGGAGCGGTGCTGCGGAGCTCGGGTCATGGCCCTGCGCAGTAACGCGCCGACACCCCGGACCAGACGTGTGACCTCGGATGTGGAGACGTCCGTCACGTGGTCCGAACCGTCCGCGAACCTGTGGCGCAAGCGAAAACCACCGGCGGCTCCGAGCAGTTCGACGTCGACGCGGTGTTCGCGCTTGAACCCGGCCGATCGGACACCGTCCGCGCGATCCACGTGCACACCGCCGGTGATCGTCCCGGCCAGTACCACAGGTCCGTTGACCGATCCGTGCAGGTCGTTCCAGATCCGCGCACCGGAAGGCCCGTCCTGATCATGCGAATCGGATGCCGCCACCAGCGCCACCTTCCCGGTCGCCGGTCCAGGGTCGGCTTCCCGGCCGGGATTGTCGCACCTGCACACAAGGGGAACAAGGCCGGCGATTCGATCCCTGATCGCATTTTTGCGGCGAGAAATAGTCGAGCCCGGTTCACCCAGGCGCGAAAGCCGAGGGAAACTCGGGTTGACTTGCCTTTCGCCCACGAACAAGGAGCGTCAGTCACCACTTGACACCACTCCACGGTCACCTTTCGGGCATCATGAACGCCCGGGCACCTGGCGGATGGAGGCTCATTTGGACGAGGTCGAGAGCGACGCCGCGCAGGTCGGCGCACGGGACGCCGACCTGCGATCCCCGGAAGCCGGAAACCACTCGTCAGGCGACCGGTACGTAGCCGGGGGCGTGCATTGGGAGAGCTTCAGCCACCGGCAGCTGTTCGCCATGCTCCACGAGCGGGCCGATGTGGCCGCGGTGCACGAGGCCGCTGACCGGTGGCAGCAGTACGCCGAGTCCATCGGCGCGTTGGCCGATCGGTTCGGCCGGATGCTCGCGTCACTGGAAGCGGCGTGGAGCGGCGAAAGCGCGGACAGCGCGATCTCAGCACTGCGGAAGAACACGGAGTGGCTGGCACAGCTGGCGCGCACCACCACGGACATGGCCAGGCCGATCGACGAAGCCGCCTACCAACTCTCCGCCGCTCAGCGGGCGATGCCCGCGCCACCGGACACGGAGGGCACCCCTGCCGGCGCGGTCACGGGCAGCGCGGCGGGACCGGGCACCGGTTTCCTCATCGCGGTCGTCGGAGCCGTGACCGGCGGCACCACCAGCGTGGTCGGGAGCATGATCGAGCGGTCGGCCGAGAAGGACCAAGCCGTGTACGTCATGCGCGAACACGAGCGCGGCTCGCGAGTTGTCGACGCCGACACGCCGCAATTCTCCGACGCCTTGACCACCATCCCCGGCCTCGTGTCCATGCCCGGGCTCGCTGCGGCCGTCGGACGCACCGTCGCGGCGTCGACAGCCCATCGGCGTGCTCGAGGTGGGCCACCGGAAGTGCGGCAGGCCCCCACAGGCGATTCGGCCGCAGGAGCGGGTGCGGCGCAGACCTCGACCGCCGCGTCCTGGGCGGCCGTCGGCCCAGAGGCACGGTGGCAGGCGATGACCTCGACTTCGGCGGTGAGCGGCACGGTGGTCGGCAACCAGCCGGTAGGCGGTTCGGTGGCGACGCACGCGGCGTGCAGCCGGCTGGTCGGGGGCGGCGGGGTGCTGCCGCCCCCAGTCGACAGGACGACGTCGCGGGCATTTCCGGCGAGCGGCACGCTCGCGGCCGGAGGTGCCCGCCGCGAGGAAGGTGACCGCACCCGGTCCTACCCCTACGACTTCGACTTGTTCGGCGACCTGGAATCAACCGCACCCGCCGTGATCGGCGAGTAGAAGGGAATTGTCATGGACGGTGACAAAGACAAGTTGGACGTCGACGCAGAGACTCTGCAACTCGTGGGGACAGGCGTCACCGGACTGGCCGTGCAGCTCGCGGAGATCCGGGCAGAAGTGGACGCGCTCAACCGGGAGTTGCCGCTGGGATCAAGCCCGCACGCGGAAGCGCTCAGCCGGAAGTTCGCCGATCGAGCGGCACAGTTCCGCGACCTGCTGGACGTCATGGAGACGCAGTTGGTGTTCATCGCAGATGAGCTCGGCACCACTGCGAGCGTCTACCGTCAGGCCGATGACGGGGTCCGAGAGACGCTCGTCACTCCATGACCGGACACCTCCTGACCGACCGTGAGCTGCTCCTGCTGTGTGAGTTCGCCGAACGCTCGTGGCCACTCCCGCTCGCGGAGCCCCACATGGCGACAGATCACCAGGCGCACCTGGAACGCACCAACGAAGCGGTCAGGACGTTGACCGCACGAGGACTGGCCGACGAACGAGGTCCGCGGGACTTCGCGGCGGACGTAGTGACAGCGTTGAGGGAGGGAGGTCGGGCGTACCTGGTCGTGGGCGGATCGGCACCGCTGGCCGCAACCGTCCTCCGCCACACGCGCACCTGCTGCATCCTCGTTCAGCACAGGAACGACGTCAGAGTGCTGCGATCGACTGTCGACACGTTGCCGGACGCCCTCTTGTCCCTGGTCCCCCGGGTGCGTGCCGCGAACGCGATGCCACTGCTGCTGCCGCGCAAGGCGGTCGACGCGGTCAAGCACCTGCGCGAAGAGCACGTCGTCGAACGGGTGCTGGCGGAGCACGGTGTCAACCGCGCGACACAGCAGCGGTGGATCACAACGCTGCACCCCGTGGTGTCCGACGGCCAGTTCGGCAGCCGACCAGACGACGAGGTGCGGTGGGTTGACAGTGGACTAGGCCGGTTGAGTTTGACCGAGAGCAGTGGGTGGATCAGCGTGAATCCGCTTTCCGAACGACTGCTGCGCAGGCGCTTCTGGGAAATCCTGCACAGTTGCCGAGCCGATAGTGATCACCCACCAGGGAGTTGATCACTGTGGTCGAGGTCTGAGGTCCGCACGGTCGTCGCCTGCGCGGCAGGTGCCGCCCACCGGTCGACGACACCATCACGGTGGCGATCGAGCGTAGGGCCCGCGAGAACGCCGACTGGGGCTACCGCCGGATCCGGGGTGAGTTACTCACGCTCGGCCACCGCGCAGCAGCGTCGACAGTTCGCCGCGGGCTCAAGCGCCGCCGGGTACCACGCGCCCACCGCGGCACCAACACCTCCTGGCGACAGATCCTCCGGGCGCGAGCCGCGAGCCTGCCGGTATTGGGGGAACAGCGCGAGACTGCCGGTGACCGCGCGGGTCGAACCCCAACTCCACGACGCCCGCCTCCCACGTCGTCCAGTCCCACCACATCGTGACTGAGCAGGACTTCCAGCGTCCACGCCGCTCCCGAGCAGGCCTGCCGCCGTGCGTCACCCTCGCCCGCAGGGCCCGCTGCCACGTCCCGTGACGGCGGCGCGACCACCCGGACAAGGGGGTGCGCCACCAGCGCGGACCCGGTGTGGGACCGGTTCGACGCAAGGACTTTAAGACCGCCCTAATGGCGTTCCCGAGACTGGTGCCACGACGCTGTACCCGCAGTTCACGAGGGGGAGACATGAGGAAGTGCACGAGGGTGGCGGCTGTGCTGCTCGCGTTGGGCACGGCAGCGGCCGGAACGGCGGTCCCGGCGGCGGCTGCCCCGCTGGGCCTGCAGTTGGTGACGCGGACGAGTCCGGTCGACCAGGCCACCAAGGAGGTGGTCGTCGGCTGCCCCGGTGGCACCAAGGCTTACTCGGTCGGGGCGCGCGTCAACGGCAGCCCGCCCGGGTTCGTCGTCGTCGACCGGGTGGAACCGGCCGCGGACCTGACGTCGGTCGTCGTGCGGGCCCGGCCGCGCGTGGTCGGCACGGCGTGGAGCGTGACCGGCTTCGCCCTGTGCGGCTTCGGTCAGCCGAGGCTGTACCCGTCGGGCGACACTGTGCAGGCCGACCAGGTCCTGCACGACACGGACACGGATGCGGAGTCGTGCCCGGCCGGTCAGGTCACCGGGGTCGGTGCCACGATCAGCAATCCGGCCAACGAGCCGGTGGGTCTTTACGCCCTGAAGCCGAACCCGGCCCTGAGCGCGGCCATCGCCTCGGCTTCCGGCCCGGCGGGCCCGTGGCCGGCGGGTCAGTGGAAGGTGAAGGCGTGGGCGATCTGCGCCGAGTTGTCCCTCGACCTCGCATTGGTCGAAGCGATGTCGGGCAAGAGCGAAGACTCACCGAAGACGGTCATCGCGACGTGCCCCGACGGGTCGCTGATCGGTTGGGGCGGCGCGGTCGACGGACCCCCGCCCCACAAGCCGGCGGCGTTGGAGGGCACCACGCCGAACACCACGGACAACGAGGTGACCGCGATCGGCACCGCCGGTGCGAGCCCGTGGAGCATGGCGGCCTACGCGATCTGCGTGAAGTGACCGCCGGTCGGGGTCGGGTCGGGCAACGGGCTCGGCTCGACCCCGATCTCGCGCATCCGCAGCACGTACGCGCGGTGGCGGCGGTGGGCTTCGCCGTGGCTGCCCGACGCTCGGAGGCTGCGCACCAGCGCGAGGTGCGCGGTCTCGTCGTAGCGGTCGCGTTCCAGGATGCGCAGGCAGTACCGGCCGGCGGCCACGTGATCGCGGTTCTCGGTCGCGTGCTCGGCCAGCGCGGTGGCCACCTGCACGTAGGTCAGGCGTGCGTCCTCGCGCAGCTCGACGGCCCAGTCGGCGTAGGGGTCCTCCTCCAGGAAGTCGCCCGCGTACGCGGTCTCCGCGGCGGCCAGCAACGCCGCGGTGGCCGATCGCTGCCGCTGCCGACCCGCGAGCCCGGCACGGGCGTCAGCGAGGAACCGCCAGACGTCCACCTCCACCGCGTCCGGGTCGAGTCGCACCTGGTCGGTGTCAGCGATGATGCCGTGCGCGTCGCCTCGGTCGGGGTCCAGCACCAGTCGGGCGGTGGACAACGCCACGGAGAACCGGTTGGCGAGCCGCTGCGGAGGTTCTCCGGGCCACAGCAACTCCATCAGCGCCTCGCGGGTGGTCGGGCGGCCCCGGCGGGCGACGAGGATCTTGACCAGGTCGCGGGCCTTGCGCGACTGCCACGCGGTGACCGGGATGGGTTCACCGCGCCGCAGCACCCGGAAACCACCGAGAGTCTGGATCGATATCGGTGGGCGTGCCGATCCGCGGCAGGTCGCGGCCACCTCCGTGGCTTCGGCGGCGGCGGCACGTGCGCCGATCCGGAGGGCGGCCTTCTCCGCGACCTCGACCAGGGCGAGGCCGTCCGCGCCACCGAGCAGCCGGGCCTTGGCCGTGGCGACGGCGATGTCGCCCAGCGGGTTGCCGATGTCCTGCCACAACGCGGCCGCCTGGTCGAGCAGTGAGCGGTCGCGGCGGGTGCCGCCCAG
>NZ_JBFAAX010000159.1:0-12208 GCF_040639995.1 Actinosynnema sp. NPDC023658
GCGAATGGGTGGACAAGCACTCGAAGCCCCCTTGGCGATGACCTTGCTCTTGGTCGAGAAGTCATCCACCGGGAGCTTCGCCATGTCTCCAGCCCGCCGCCACCAGGTTGGGAAGAGCTCGATGATGACGTTGCCCTCCTCGGAGCACCTCGACACCCACTATGGTCGACATACGAGACCGCGACGAACCGAATGAAAAAGCGACCTATGACCGGCAAAGTCGCTGTTCAAGAAGCGTCTTCCCCGCGCGAGCGGGGGTGGTCCCCCGTTCGGATTCAGGTCGACGTCGTCCGACGCGTCTTCCCCCGCGCGAGCGGGGGTGGTCCGGAGGGTGGCATGTGTCCGCACAGTGCTGACGTCTTCCGTGTGAGCGGGGTGGTCCCTCCTCGCCCGCACACAGCCGCTCCGCCGCGCGTCTTTCCTCGGCGCGAGCGAGGGGAGTGGTTCGGGTGTCCGGATTCACCACCGCGTCCCTGAGACGTCGTCCTCGCGCGAGCGCGGTCCGCCGTTCAGATTGTTGATCGGGGCGTGGGCACGAGTCGTCCCGCGCGAGCCGGGAGGAGTCCCAGTCGCACCTCGTGCGGCCGGGTAGTCCTCAACGGCGCGTCAGCACCCGCAAGGTCAAGTCGCCCATCTCCCGCTTACTGCCCGCGTCACGATGACAGCCGGCCCGACGCACGCTGTACCGTCACCGGCGTCGATCGACCGCCTGATGCCCGGGACCGACCAAAGCGGATTCCCGCCGCGGATGTTCCGGTCGACGGACGCCGGGTGCTGGTGAGGTTGCGGATACGCGGATGCGTTGCCCTGTCATCGAGTGCGTGCGTCGAACGTTCCGGGAGCAGGTACCGGGCTTGATCGAGCGGTACCGGCGACCACCGTCCGGCTCGATGAGCAGGTCCGCAGTGTCGTGCGTGAGCTGGCGGGCAGGGCTTCCGCCCAGGTGCTGCCGTAGCTCGGGATCACCGTCGGGCGGACGCCGCCGTACGGGCCCTGCTGGGCTGAGGTTGTCCTGGACAACCTCACGTGATCACTTCGGGTTGCCCTGGTAGCCATCATCGGCCATGACAGGCCGACGGTGGGCAGTTGGTGGCGTGCTTACCGACGGGACGTCCGCGACGGTCAACACCGGAGCGCTTCACCAGCAGCCACCGCGAACCGCCGGTTCAGGGACAGACTCTCGTCCGGGCCGGTGCGTCGTCGGCGGCCGACTCCAACACCGACGGCCCGCAAGCGGGCACCGGGACGATTGTCTTCACGTACGCGTGAATTGCAACTCGCGCGGACCAGTGGGACCTCACCCGTACGGACTATGGCGTTGGTGCTCCTGCGGGCGCATCGTCTAGCGACTGGCACCACTTCACCCATATCTCGCACGCATCGCCGGGAGAACGATCATGCGTAGTCGCGTTGGCACCCTGTTAGCCGTCGTCCTGCTGCTCGCGTCCGGTGTGGGGGGTCGCTTCCCCCGCGTCCGCCGGCGCCTCAGCCCCGCTGGTGGACGTGACGTGTGCGCTGGGCACGCAGACCAGCACCTACCACCCCGGTCTGACGTACACGTCGCGGGAGACGTCGTTCACCGCCTCCGGCAGCCTGGCGCCCTGCGGCTCCCCCACCGCCCCGACATTGTCCGGGCGGACTTCACCGGACATGGTCACGGGACCGCCAGCTGCACGGCGGCTGACTTCGAGGACCACAGCCTGTACCACTGGAACACCGGGCGGACCAGCAGGGTCGAAGGACGCCTGACCATCAACCTCAAGCCCACCGGGCAGAGCGTCCTGGTCCGCGTCGGCGAGGTCACCAGCGGCCTGTTCCACGGCGCGACCGTCACACAGACAAGGTGCTGCCCTCCCTGAACCTCCTCGACTGCCTCACCAGCAACGGGCTCGAACACGTCAGCGGACCGGTCAGCCTCACCATCGTCCTGTGAACCGAGCCCTTCCCCGAGACCATCCGAGCAAAGATGAGTTGCAGGGACGGCCTTGGATGCACCGTCCGACGCGGCGACGACGTGCGATCCGGTGTGCACCGTGCGGCCCGCCGACGACGAACAGGTACCGCACGGTCTCCCGTGGGCCGGCGTGGCGAGGCGGCAGCTTAGGCAGCACCGATGCCTCACCTCGTGCCGCACGGGCGCACGACCCGGCCGGGGCGAGCCGGTCCAGCCGGCCCTCGGCCCGCGCCAGGCACTCCACCGCAGCCGCAGCTGCGCCACGCTGACCTCGTCACCGGTGTTCGCGGCGCGCGGGCAAGCTGGATGACACGCACGACTGCTCCAAACACTGCAATTCCACACAACGGCCCCGTCGATCTGCACCTCATCGCGACAGCCAGCGCGTACGACCACACCCGGGTCTGGCTGCGAATCACGGCGTCGGGCGTCGGCCTCGACCCCGACACACTTGCCGCCGAGACGCGGAGCTGCCTGCCGGACGCCGTCCAGGACGCACTCGACCTGGTTTGTGTCCACTTCCTCTCGAGGACGACATGCTCAGTTCCGAACGGCTGGACGAGGACGCGCGAGCGCAGCTCCCAACTGAGCTTGCCCCCGTTCGACGGACATCCGGGATCAGAGGCGCGCACCCGCCGAGGGATGTCCCGTCGTGGAGCCGCCCACGGGCAGGAAGAAGCGGCGACCTCGGCGGCGATCCCCGCCATACGGAAGTTGGTCGTTCGGTGACGCACCAGCCGCTCGGGGTGTGCGACCTCGCACCTTTCGGATCCAGGTCGCCGGCGATGCGAGTCGGGGAGGTCCGTCATGGAGTCCGGTGATCTGGCCACAGCGGTGGAACAGGTGATCAGACGGTTGAGGCAGCAGGGGCTGTCGCGCGCGGACGCCGAGGACTGCGCACACGAGGCGCTGCTCGCCCTGCTGATCCGGCAGACCGATCCCAACGCCGAGCCGATCGTGACGGTGCGCGCGTGGCTGACATCGGTGGCGCAACGCAAACTCGTCGACCAGGCGCGACGTGCCGTGCTCGAACAGCGGACCCTGGCCCACCCGCGGACTGCGGTTCCGGCCGCATCCGATCCCGCCGAGATCGTCAGCGACCGAGCCTTCGCCGGATGGCTCGCGCAGGCGCTGGACGAGCTGCCCGAGGACACCCGACGGGTCTGCCGATCAGTGGCCGCCGGAGCCAGCATCGACGACATCGCCGCCCGATCCGGCCTGACCCGGCGCTCGGTGCAATCTCACCTGACCCGCGCCCGCAGCCTGCTGCGCCATCTCGCCGCCGGCGCTGCGGCCGCCCTGGCCGGGACTGTGGTGTGGGCGACCCTCCACACCACTGCGACCACGGCCGGCTCCGCGCCGGTCGTCCCAACCACCGCCACGGCGGCAGTGCGCCATGCTGCCACCGCTCGCGGCCACGGCCAGCCGTGCCTATTCCTCCGAGCCGGACGACGATCAGGACGTCTGCGTCAGTGATCGACCCGAGCTCTTCAACGACACCAGGCGGGAGGCCGTCGCACAGGCCGACACCGTCATGTTCTGACCGCACGTGTCGACCGCGGTCGCCCGGCGATCTGCCCACCGGCTGACAGGATCCGGTCGCGAAGCTCGCGGTGTCGGGTCAGGGCGGTCACTTGAGTGCGGCGAGGGTTCGTAGCGTGTCGTATGAGCGTTGGATGAACGTGCCGCGCCGGATCACGCCGGCGTTGGTCAGAGTCGCCAGAGCGGTGCCCGTTTGCGGGCTGTATCCGACGAAGGCGGTGAACCCGCAGGTTGCGCCCGAGTGGAACATCAGGTCGTGATCCGGCTGTGTCCGGTGGAACCACGCGAGGCACAGCCGGCCGTTGTCCGCCAGTGGGATTCGTCGGCGCGTGACGTCGGTGAGGGCCGACGCCAGCGGTGTGGCACCGGGGTTGAGGTGTGCGGCGAGGTAGTTGAGCATGTCGCGTGGAGAGGATCGAAGTGCTCCGGCGGCGGGCATCCCGGGAAGGTGCAAGGGTGGTAATGGTCTGCCGCGCCGATGTCCGACGGCTTGGGGGGTCGGGGTGCTGCTGGTGTCGGTCATCCCCAGGGGTCTCAGGACGCGGTCGGTGAGCAGGTGCTCGAACGGGAGGTCGGCTGCTTCGGCGAGCAACCAACCGAGCAGTCCGACGCCGACATTGGAGTAGCGGAACCGGGAACCCGGTGCCGATCGCAGCCGGGCACGGGCCAGCCCGGTGCGGATCTGAGCCGGCCCCAGGGCCTGGTATGGGTTGGAGAACCAGGTCCGCAGCACCCTCGGCACCGTCGTGAGCGGTATCGGCGGCAGACCGGAGGTGTGGGTGGCGAGGTGCTCCAACGTGACAGGTGCCGGACGTCGAAGTCGCCAGCCGGGCGGAAGGTGGTCCTCGATGGGGTCGTCGTAGCGGACCTCACCGCGTCGCACCATCTCGGCCAGCAGCAACGCGGTCACCGTCTTCGTGACCGATCCGATTTCGAACCGGGTGTCGGGGGTGATCGGGCGTGTTCGGTCCTGAGCGGTGGAGCCGGCCACCATCAAGGTCTGCCGGTCGCCGTGCAGGACCGCGACCGCGGTGCCGGTCGCGTCGGTCGCGGACGAGAGCAGCGGCCGCACGAGCTCGTCCACGTCGGACGTGTCGGTGACCGTCATCTCCTGGCGCCGAGCAGCCGGGACACGGCCAGCGTGCCGGCGACCACCGCGGCGACCGTGGGGTGGTGGTGGTCCCAGAAGCGCCGGAACCGGTCGTCGTCGACGGGCTCTCCGTCGCGTGGCACGAGGCCGTCGCCGTGTTGCATTGCGGCGAAACGCGTCCAAACGTCGAGGTCGAACCGCGGCTCGGGCAGACACGCGTCCACGATCAGCAACTCGGCGACGAGGTCCCAATCCCCGACTTCGGCCCACACATCGGTCCACACGGGTAGCCAGGTGGCGAGGTAGTCGACGATGTCGGGCGGCAGGTCGTCGGGTCTGCCGCCCCAGTCGGTCACGTGGAAGACGGTGTGGGTCATGCTGTACGCGGTGTCCCAGTCGATGGCCCAAGGGGGCGGTGTCGCCCCCAACCAGGTCGCCCGCAGCAGGGATTCCCAGTCGTCACCGGTGGACATGCCGCACATCCGGTAGGCGTTGGCCACCGCGAGCCGGCGATCGGGATACAGCTCGGGCATCGAGCGCACCGCGGCGTTGTGCGCCGCCAGCTGCTCGAGCGCCTGATGGCGGTGGCCGCCGTAGGTGAAGTGGCAGTACACCTCGATCGGATCGGTGAGCAGGCAGTTGCGCACCTGACGTTCGTAGAGCAGGTCGCCCTCGCGCAGCTGCCGCCACGTGGAATCGATCAATTCGCGGGCGGCGCGCAGTTGCGCGGTGCCGCCCACGCCCTCGCGCAGCACCAAGGCCGCGGCCATGCCGATCTCGGAGACAGGTTTGTAGACGGTGGCCGCGTTGTCGAAATCGACCGGGATGTCGTCCGGGAAGATGTCGGCGTCGCGGTGGTCGTGCAGGTACATCAGGGCGCGGTGGGCGAGGTTGTGGGCGATCGAGGTCAGCGAGGTCGTCATGCCGGCTCCATCCGGAGAAGCAGTCGGGCGATGGCCAGATCGAGCGACAGTCGCGATCCGGTGCCGCCGTACAGCCGGGTGCGCTCGACGAGCAAGGCCGGGTCCAGTGGCTGCCTCACGCCGTTGCTGCTCAATAGCGCCATCCACCGGATCAACCGCGCCGCGGTGACGAAGTCCCGACGCAGCACCGCCCGGGTGACCCCTTGCGCGAGCGGGCGCACCCCCTCGAAGACCGCCGCCACGATCGGTCCACCCACGCCCGGCAGCGCCAGCGGGGAGAGCTGCGCCGCGTTCGCCGACCACTCCTGCCAGCCCTTCGCGCGGTCGAGCAGTGCTGCCGCCGTCTCCGGAGCAGGCGTCGCGGTGATGCCCGGTTCGGCGGATGTCGGTTCGGCGGCACGGACCACCAGCCGGCACGCCGCCCAGTCTCGCCACGCCCTCACGTGCTGTTGCCGAGTGGTGGGACGCCCGGCGGGAGGGAAGACGGCGAACGAGCGAACTACGACCGCCACGTCGTCACGGTGCACGGGGCGGCCCAGCAACAGGTGCGGAGCGAAGACATCCGCGCCGATCAGCCGGACCGCCCCCAGGGCGATCTTCGCGTCCGCACCGGTGTTCACGTAATCGGCGAGCCCGATGTCCCGGGTGTCGTCCACGGCACCGAGGACGCGGTCGGCGACCTCGGCCGCCGCGTCCGCCAGCGACACTGGCAGTCGTTCAGCGTTCACCGGTACCAACTGCCCTTCCACTCGACTCCGCGGCCCGCCCTTGGCGGTCCAGGGCTGAAGCCCTGCTAGTGCTTGGACTCCTTGGGCAGCGGGGGCGAGAGCAAGGCCAGGAGCTTGAGCTTCGCCTGCGGGACCTCGACGTACCGCGGCGCGTCACTGACGCCGGCCTCGGGCTCCACCATCAGAGCTTCCAACGCGCTCTGCTCCTCAGCGGCGGCCGCCGCGGGAAGAAGCGTCTGCTGAACGGACATCACAGCCTCCTTGATTGATCGTTCGATATCGATGTCGATCCGATGGACCGACGCGACCCGGCCACCCGGACGGACCGGTCGGACGGGAACGACCGAACGTTCCGGTTCGGGAGGTTCCCGTTCATGTAGCCACCTTGGACGACGACACGGAAAGATTTCGCACTCCAGGTCGTCGAACACGTAGGCCGTGTACCCCGTGTCGTCCCCCGAGCGACTGCCTGGGCCCTTGCAGGTCGCGGCAGCGTTACTCCCCCGGCGGCGGCGACCGTGAACTTCTCCACCAACGCATGTTCTCTCCTCGGTCGAAGGGTGCCGCACTCGCCCAGCAGAGGGCCGTCGACGACATCCGAGCGTTCTCGATCACTCGCCGAAGCACTGCCGCGGCATGTGCCCGGCGCCGGCCCTTCACCCTGTAGACGTTCGAACACCGCCCACTACGCACAGGTTCATCCGATCGGCCGAGCGACCTGAACCGTTCTCGGCACCCGATCGGACCGGCGGACACCTGTCAGCACTGTCGTCGGAATCTGGGATGCCTGAGGCGTTGCGGCTGGTAGTGGCTGTGTCGAGCTCGGTCTGGTGGAGTCGTCGCCAGTCTGACCACTGGTCGATGTGTGTCCGAGGGTGCTCGGGCCGGTTCAGACTGGCCGTAGGCGTCTGATCTCGTTGCACGACAACGGATCACATTCCCACGGCATCCTGTGGAGCCCTCATCGCTCACGGCCCGTTCGGCGTGTGCGGTGACGGCGAGGAACGCGGGGCAGAGAGATCTCACGATCGGCCGGGTGGCGTTTCCGCGCGGAGAGGAATCCCTTGAGCAACAGCGAATTCGGCCGGTCCTCGGTTCGAGCACGCCGGCGGACGCGGGGAGTTGTGGCACCGCCCGGTTTCGTCGTACCGTCGGAGCCTGGGTACCAGAGGACGAGCTCGTGGCACCGCATCGAGGAAGAGCCACGCCGCTGTCCGGAGAGGCGGTAGCGCGGTGCCGACACCCGAGGGTTTGCGGATACCGGACCGAAGCTCTCCCGGTGCGGAGCACGCCGATGTCGAGCTGTTGCGGCGGTTCGCCGAGTCGGTCAGGAAGAAGCAGCAAACCATGCTCGGGTTTCCGGTGAACCTGGACTTCGACTACCGCGGTCTGGTCGACTTCCTGTCGCTGCACCTCAACAACGCCGGCAACCCGGACCAGGCCAGCGAGTACGGCATCGACTCGAAGCCCTTCGAGCAGGCCGTCGTGTCCTTCTTCACCGACCTCGCCGGCGGCGAGCCGGGCGAGATATCCGGGCACGTGGCACACGGCGGCACGGAGGCCAACCTCTTCGCCGCTTACCTCGGGCGCGAGCGGTACCCGGACGCGGTGCTGTACGCGTCGGCGGAGGCGCACTACTCGATCCCCAAGATCTCCCGATTGCTGCGCCTGCCGCACGTGGCGGTGGACACGGGGACCGACGGCGCGATGGACCTCGACGCTTTGACCCACGACATGCGAGCCCGGTCGGACCGGGCCGCCATCGTGATCGCGACGATCGGCAGCACCGGCCGCGGCGCTGTGGACGACATCCCCGGGATCCGGAGGGTCGCCGCCCAGGTAGGTGTGCGCGGGCTGTTCGTCCACTCCGACGCCGCGTTCGGCGGGTTGCTGGCGGCGTTCGGGCGGCCGCCGAGGCCTTGGGCCTTTCCGGACGGGGCGGACAGCGTGTCGATCAGCGGGCACAAGATCATCGGTTCGCCCGTTCCCAGTAGCATCGTCCTGGCCCGCGCCGAGGACGTGCGCATGATCCGCCAACCCGACGCAGCCGTCGGCAGTGACGACGACACCATCAGCGGCTCGCGCGACGCGCTGTCCCCCGTGCTGCTGTGGTACGCGTTGCGCGTGTTGGGCCGCGAAGGGCTGGTACGCCGGGTCCAACGCTGCCTGGAGGTCACCGACCACGCGGTCCGCAGGCTGGAGGCGGCGGGGCGGCACCCGACCAGGGTCCCGGGCGGCAACGTCGTGCTGTTCGACTTGCCGGCCGACGAGGTGATGCGCAAGTGGCACCTCCTCACCGACGACGGTCGGGCTCACCTCGTCGTCATGCCTCACGTCACCGTGCAGCACATCGATCGTCTCTGTGCCGACTTCCGTGAAGCCGGGTAGGGCTCGTCATGCACCCCGCGAGAACTACCGGACTGCGTTCCGCTTGACCTCTCCCCCTGCATGATGAAGTCGAGTCCCCGGTGGCGTTGATGTCGTCAAAGGGGTTGCCGGGCATCGCGACCAAGTCGGCGATCAGGTCGGGGCGGATGGCTCCGCGATCGGCTGTGTCGAGCAGGGCAGCCGCTTCGGAGGTCGCCGCGTGCAACGCGCGCAGAGGGCTGAGACCGGCGGTCACCATGGCCGGGGGGAGTGCCCGGGGTGTTCGTCCACTCCGACGCGGCGTTCGGCGGGGCGCCGGCGGCGTTCGGGCGGCCGCCGAGGCCGTGGGCCTTCGCCGACGGCGCGGACAGCGTGTCGATCAGCGGGCACAAGATCGTCGGATCGCCCGTGCCGAGCAGCGTCGTCCTGGCCCGTACCGCGGACGTGCGGGCGATCCGTCAGCCGGGTGCGGCGGTCGGCAGCGACGATGACACGATCGCGGGCTCCCGAGACGCGCTGTCGCCCTTGTTGCTGTGGCGCGGGTTGCGCCGCCTGGGCCGCGACGGGTCGGGCACTGCCTGCAGGTGACCGACCACGCGGTCCGGCGGTTGGAGGCGGCCGGTCGGCGCCCGAGCCGGGCCCCGGGCAGCAGCGTGGTGCTGTTCGACCTGCCCACCGATGACGTGATGCGCAAGTGGCACCTGCTCAACGAGGAGATCGCGCCCACCTGGTCGTCGTGCCGCACGTGACCGTGAAACACGTCGACAGGCTCTGCGCCGACCTGTCGTGACGGGCAGGCTCGACATCACCGCCGCTCGACTACAGGGCAGGACTGCGCTTGATCTGCCCTCCCTGCATGACGAAGTCGACGCCCCCGGTGGCGTCGATGTCGTCGAACGGGTTGCCCGGCATGGCGATGAGGTCGGCGAGCAGGTCCGGGCGAACGGTCCCGCGATCGGGCGTGTCGAGCAAGGCGGCCGCTTCCGACGTGGCCGCGCGCAGCGCCCGCAGGGGGTCGAGGCCGGCGGTCACCATGGCCGGGAACTCCCGCCAGTTGTCCCGGTGGGGGAAGACGCTGGCGTCGGAGCCGAATGCAAGCCGAACACCGCTGGCCGACGGGTGGGAAGCGCACTCCCGCAGGCGGTCCTCGTGCCGGCGGAACGCGTCCCTGAGGTAGGCGGGCTTGTCCGCCCAGAAGTCGTCGTCGTCCAGGTGACCGAGGCACTCGACGACGATGAACTGGGTGGGAACCAGCCAGATCCCCTTCTCGGCCAGGACGGACAGCGTTTCCGGTGAGGCGAGCGAAGCGTGTTCGACCGAGCGGACGCCCGCGCGAGCGGCCCGCAGGACACCTTGGTCGTTGAAGGCGTGCACCGCACAGGGTCGCCGCAGGTCGCGCGCGGTCGCCACCAGCGCGTCCACCTCGTGCTGGGAGTAGCTGACCAGCTCGGGGTCGTCGACGGGCGACCCGAACCCGCCGGTGCCGGCGTACTTGATCCAGTCCGCGCCGAGCCGCGACTCCGTGCGCACGGCACGCACGACCTCGTCGACGCCGTCGGCGAGCACGCCCACCTCGACGCCGAAGCGGTCCGGCAACCCGGCGGACTTGTCCCCGTGCCCGCCTCGGCCGGAGATGATGTGCGGAGCGACGACCAGCCGAGGACCTTCCACGTCGCCGTCCCGCTGCGCGCGCCTCAGGTCCACGGTGATGGGCTGGGCGGTGCAGCCGAGGTCGCGCACCGTGGTGAACCCGTTGTCCAGCAACGCCCGCAGTGCGGGCAGCGCCGCCAACGTCTGGGAGCTGACAGAGGTGTCGGGCGGGAGCTCCGGCACGACGTGGACGTGGCAGTCGATGAAGCCGGGCAGCAGGGTGCGGTCCCCCAGCTCGACGACATCCGCTTCCGCGCAGCCGGTCAGGTGCTCGCCCACGGCCACGATGCGCTGACCCCGCACGAGCACCTCGACGTGCCCGGACGGGCCGTCGGACACCCCGTCCCAGAAGCGGTCCGCGATCACGAGCGTCGCTCTCGACTTGTCGGACATTCCACCCCACTTCTCCAGAGAATGCCACGCAACCGTTCGACCGGATCACTTCGGCGTCAGTTGCCCATCGGAATTCACCGCGGAAGGAAATGATCACGGCGGGTGGAACTTCTTCACCCGTACGAATCGGGGAATCACTCCAATGGACCACCGGATGTCTTCCCGGTGCGGTTCTGTCCCTGCCGAACCGGGCATCCCCTCCCTGTTTCCTCTGCGTGGAGTTCCCACACGATTACATGAGGTGCGGAATGGACGTCACTGGGCCGGGTGATAGATCTTCGGTGCTGGGGGTGGAAATCCGCGACCGCGCCGTGAACAGTGACGTGCGCACGGTGTCGCGGCTGCGGCGCGACGGCGCCCTGACCGGGGAGACGTCGGGCGATGGCCGGGTGTGAGATCGCGGGCACGGCGTCGCCCCCGCCCACCGCAGGTGAGCGGGTGGGTGCCACGGTCGGGGTGGAGGAGGAGTTCCTGCTGGTAGATCCCGGATCGTTGCGGCCCGCGCGGCACGCCTCGGCGGTGTTGGAGCGGGCGGAGGGTGCCGGTCTCGGTGACGGCTGCCGGCTTCAGCGCGAACTGTGGGACAGCGAGCTCGAGGCGAGCACCGGGGTGTGCACCGACTTGACGCGGCTGCGCCGGGACATCACCCGAAACCGGCTGGTGCTGGCCCGGGCCGCGCGCGCCGAAGGGCTGGACCTGGTGTCGGTCGGCCACCCGCTGTTCGGTCCGCGAACCGCACCCCCCAGCGCCGACGAGCGCTACCGGCCGCTGCGGGAACTGTGCGCGGGTGCCTTGGCCGACCAGGAGATCTGCGGCTGCCACGTCCACGTCGGCGTCGGCGACCGTGACACCGGCGTCGCAGTGCTCAACCACATCACGCCCTGGCTCCCGACCCTGCTCGCGCTGACCGCGAACTCGCCTTACCGACGAGGTCGGGACACCGGGTTCGACAGCTGGCGGATGGTGGTCTACAGGCGCCTGCCCGCCTCGGGCATCCCACCGTGGTTCGCCTCGGCGGCCGACTACGATCGCGACCTGGCCCGGCTCAAGGACTGCGCGCTGCTGCCACCGGAGCACGGCGGACTGCGGCTGGCCCGCCTGTCCGACCACCTGCCGACCGTCGAGGTCCGGATCGCCGACGCAACCGCCACCAGCGCCGAGGCAGTGCTCTACGCCGCCCTGGTCCGAGGACTCGTGCAGACCGCGCTGACCGACCTGGACACCGGGCGGGAAGCCGCCCGACTGAGCGACGTGGTCCTCGACGACGCGCTCTGGATCGCCACCCGACACGGTCTGTCCGGCCCGGCAATCGACCCGCGGACCGGTGCCCGAGTACCTGCTCGCACCATGGCCGCGCGCCTCATCCGGCACACCACGCCCGCGCTGACCGACTCGGGCGACCTCGACGAGGTGCGCTCATCGCTGAACCGGGTGCTGGACCACGGCAACGGCGCAGCGAGGCAACGCCGAGCGGCGGCCGAGCACGGGGTGCCCGGCGCCCTCCAAGCGCTCGTGCGCGAGACCGTCGCGCACGAGCTCGAGCCGGCGGGTCCGAGCACCG
>NZ_JBFAAX010000160.1:0-12142 GCF_040639995.1 Actinosynnema sp. NPDC023658
CGGGCCCCGTCACGTACGGCGCACGACTAGATCAGGGAGCGCTTCGGAACCGGCCTGCGCCTGGCCCGGTTGCGGTTCACCGTGTGCACGACGAACAGCGTCAGCAGCAGCAGGCCCACGCCCGCGCCGGTGCCGGACAGCGCCACGATCATCGGCGTCTTGTCCGGCGGGTTCAGCGGACCGAGGTCGGTCATCAGCTGCTCCGGCTGCGCGGGCTTCGCGCCCCGCTCCTCCGACGGCAGCTCGGCGGTCAGCGCCGCCACCGGGTTGATCATCCCGTAGCCGACCTTGTGGTCGCGGCCGCCCGGGTTGCCCGGGTGCTGCGCGGTGGCCTTGATCCGGTCCATCACCTGCCGAGCGGACAGGTTCGGGAACCGCTCGCGCACCAGCGCGGCCACGCCCGCCACGTAGGGCGAGGCGAAGCTGGTGCCCTGGATCGCGGTGGGGTTGCCGGAGTCGTCGATCCGCGCGTCGGTCAGGCCCTGGCCGTTCGGGTCGAGGCTGACGATGTTCTCGCCCGGTGCGGCCACGCTGACCCACGGGCCCCACACGGAGAACGCCGAGACCTCGCCGTGCTCGTTGATCGACGCCACGGACAGCACGTTGTCGGCGTACCACGGGGGTGACGCGACCACGTTCACCGTGTCGACGTCCTGGTTGTCGTTCTGCGACCCGCAGCCGCCCTGGGGGTCGATGTTGCCCGCGGCGGTGACGATGACGACGTTCTTCTCGTTGACCGCCCAGTCGATCGCGGCCTGCAGCTCGCGCTCCTGGTTGCTGGGCTCGTGCGGCGCCTCGCACGCGGTCAGCGAGATGTTGACGACCGTGGCGCCCTGCTGCACGGCGGACAGGATGGCCTGCGCCAGGGTGCCGACCTTGCCCGCGGACGACCGGTTGTCCCGCTTCGCCGGGTCCTTCTCGGGGTCGTCGAACTTGAAGTGCTTGCTGGTGTGGCGGAACGCCAGCACCTGCACGTCGGGCGCGGCGCCGATGAACCCGGTCTGCTCGTCCCGGCTGGCGGCGGCGACGCCGGCGACCTCGGTGCCGTGGCCGTCGCAGTCCTCGCCGCCCTTCTTCTCGGTCTCCACGTAGTCGCCGGCGGGGGTGACCCGACCGGCCAGCCGCGGGTGGTCCTTGTTGACGCCGGTGTCGATGATGGCGAGCTTCTGCCCCTTGCCGGTGGCGAAGCGGTGCGCCTCCTCCAGCCGCAGCTGCATCTGGCCCCACGGCTTCTTCGGGAGGTTGCGGCCGCCCGTGCCCGAGGTGATGCACTGGACGGACTTCGTGTAGTTCACGTCCTCGACCGGGGGCACCGGCTGCCGCAGGAACGACCGGTCCACCGGCGGCGGCTGCGAGTTCGGCCGTGCGGGGGTCGTCGTGGACGGTTGGGCGTACGCCCCCGGCGAGGTCACCAGGGTGAGCGCCACCGCCGCCACGGCGGCGATCCGGTTGATGCGCATCGACGGCCTCACGCGGGGATGAGCTGGCGCATGGCCACGTAGAGGTCCATCACCGCCAGCGCCAGCGGCAGCACCGCGGCGATCAGGATGGCCTCCAGCACGTCGACCGTGCGGCGCAGCACGGGGGAGAACTTCTGGTTCGGGAAGATCACGCCGAGCACCAGCGCGACCGCGCCGACCACGACGAGCGTGCCGAACACGTACAGCAGCCGGTCACCGACCGAGGACTCCACCAGCCACCCGACGAGCACGCCCGCGCCCGCGACCATGCCGCTGGCCAGCAGCGCCACCGCCTGCGCGCCGTTGGCGTAGGCCCGGCCGCGCAGCAGCAGCACCAGCGTCACGGCGATCGCCAGCAGCGGGCCCCAGATGGTGCCGTTGCCCGCCGCGATCACGGCGAACACCGCGGCGACGCCGCCGCAGCCGATGATCATGCCGGTCAGGTACTCGTGCGCGTTGGCGGTGCGCCGCTCGATGACGGAGTACTCCGGGAAGCCGGTGTCCTCCTTGAGGTCCTCGGCACTGCCCGGCACGGTCGGCAGCGGCAGCTTGGCCAGCTGGATCGTCAACCGGGGCAACGCCGAGAGCGCCG
Organism: Actinosynnema sp. NPDC023658; assembly: GCF_040639995.1. NCBI lineage: Bacteria > Bacillati > Actinomycetota > Actinomycetes > Pseudonocardiales > Pseudonocardiaceae > Actinosynnema > Actinosynnema sp. NPDC023658. The sequence continues at coordinate 2,053 of NZ_JBFAAX010000160.1, forward strand.
CCAGCGAGACCGCCGCGGTGGCCGCCGCGATGCCCGGCATCGGGTGGTCGACGAAGATGCCGATGAGGAACGCCAGGCCGCTCAGTGCACCGGCCGTGGCGGCGGCGATGAAGACCGTGATGCCCCGGCCGATCAGCATGATCGAGGCCGACGCGAAGATCAGCACCAGCACGCTGGCCAGCAGCAGGCTCGGCCGGCCGAGCGGGCCGGGCACGATGTAGAGGCCGGCGACGTAGGCCATGGGCAGGCCGCCCGCCGCGGCGATCAGCACACCCGTGCCGGTGGCGTTGTAGGCGCGCGCCACGACCGCGCCCGCGGCCAGCGCCGCGACGGCCACGACGCCCGCGCAGATCGCCGGCGCGAGGTTGCCGCCGCCCGCGAGGGGGCCGGCCAGCAGCACCGCGACCGCGGCCGCGATGAGCGCCAGGGCCCCCGCGAGGTGGCCGTAGCGGCGTGCCGTCTCCTTCGTCCACGGGCGGAAGCTGTCCGGGTCGGACTCGGCGATCGCGTCGACCACGTCGTCGTACAGCGGGGGCGGCGGGTTCTCGTTGCGCTTGCGGAGCTGGAGGAGCTCGCCGTCGACCACGCCGAGCGCGGCCAGCGTGCGGCTGGGGTCCAGCGGGCCCTCGCCCAGCTTGGCCAACGCCCAACCGCCGTGCCTGACGCCACCGTCCGGAGTGGCCTCCTTGGCCATGTCCAGCAGCATCGGCAGCAGGTCGGCCACCGAGACGTCGGCGGGCAGCGCGACGTCGATACGCGTTCGCGGCGCAACCACCGTCACCCGGCTGAACACCGTCGTACCGGTCGCCACCAGCGCCCCCTAAAGTCCTGATCAGTGTGTGCTGAGGTTCGCCCCGACCCTATTGGTCCGGTCGGACGCGCTCCGGTCGGGCCCCTGAGGAACGAACCCGGAGGAACGGACCCAGTATGGGGGCAGCCGACGTCGTCGCAGGGCTGTTCCGCGCAACACGTTGGCCGCGGATTTGGCCGACCCCCCGCCGTGCGGGGTTCCGATGCGCCATAGTGTCGGTGCGACTGTCGCGGGCCACGCGGCCCCGCGGGGATTTCGAGCGCAGTCGGGGTGTTCGTTCTGGATCGACGCTGAAGAGGTGCCTGTTAGGTGAGCACGCTGCAGTTCAAGCGCACGGCACGCCTCGCTGCTCCCCGCCCACCGGGCGGTGAGGTCCACCTCGAACCGCCACCCGAGGTGCCCCGGGTCATCCCCGGCAACATCATGATGAAGGCGATGCCGGTCGTCATGATCGTGTCGTCCGTCGGGATGATGGTGCTGATGTTCAGCTACAGCAACCGCAGCCCGGCGGCGATGATCATGCCGGGCATGATGCTGGTCTCGACCGTCGGCATGATGGCGGGCGGCATGGGCGGTGGCAAGGGCCAGAAGAAGGCCGAGATGAACGAGGACCGCAAGGACTACCTGCGCTACCTCGGCCAGATGCGCGACCGCGCCCGCGAAGCCGCCAACGAGCAGCGCGCCGAGCGCGAGTGGGTCCACCCCGACCCGCAGATGCTGTGGTCGCTGGCCACCACCCGGCGCATGTGGGAGCGCCGGCAGAACGACCCCGACTTCTGCCACCTGCGCGCGGGCCGCGGCTCGCAGCGGCTGGCGACCCGGCTCGTGCCGCCGCAGACCGGCCCGGTCGAGGAGCTGGAGCCGATCGCGACGCTGGCGCTGCGCCGGTTCGTGCGCGCCCACTCGCTGGTGCCCGACCTGCCGATCTCGATCGCGCTGCGCGGCTTCGCCGCCGTCGGCCTGCTCGGCGACATCGAGGAGAAGCGCGGCCTGGCCCGCGCCCTGCTCGCCCAGATGGTGACCTTCCACTCCCCGGACGACCTGCTGATCGCGGTCGTCACCACCGGCCGCACGAAGGCCGAGTGGGAGTGGATGAAGTGGCTGCCGCACGTGCAGCACCCGGCGATCGTCGACGGCATCGGGCAGATGCGGATGATGGCGGGCTCGCTGACCGAGGTCGAGCAGATGCTGGACGAGCAGCTGCGCGACCGGCAGCGGTTCACCCGCAACGCGCCGCCGCCCGCCGACCAGCCGCACGTCGTGATCCTGATCGACGACGGCGACGTCACCCGGGAAGAGCAGATCATCCTGGAGGAGGGCCTGGTCGGCGTCACCCTGCTCGACCTGTCCGAGTCCCTGGGCAACCTCACCGCCCGCCGCGGCCTGCGGCTGGTGATCGAGGACGGCAAGCTGGGCGCGCGCAGCGCGAGCGGCGTCGAGTGGTTCGGTGCGCCGGACTGGCTGAGCGTGGTCGAGGCCGAGGCGCTGGCCCGGCGGCTGTCGCCGTACCGGATCGGCGGCGTGGACGCGGGCGGCAGCGACGAGGACCCGCTGTCGATGAGCAACAACCCGCCGCTGCTGGAGTTCCTGGGCATCCCGGGCGACCCGATGACCTTCGACGTGCAGGCGGCGTGGCGGCCCCGGCCGGTGCGCGACCGCTACCGGGTGCCGTTCGGCATCGGTGAGTTCGGTCAGCAGGTCGAGCTGGACATCAAGGAAGCGGCCATGGAGGGCATGGGCCCGCACGGCCTGTGCATCGGCGCGACCGGTTCCGGCAAGTCCGAGTTCCTGCGCACGCTGGTGCTGGGCATGCTGGCCACGCACTCGTCGACCTCGCTGAACATGATCCTGGTCGACTTCAAGGGTGGCGCGACGTTCCTCGGCCTGGACAAGGCGCCGCACGTCGCCGCGACGATCACCAACCTCGCGGGCGACCTGACCCTGGTCGACCGCATGAAGGACGCCATCGCGGGCGAGGTGTCCCGGCGCCAGGAAGTGCTGGCCAAGGGCAACTACAAGAACGTCTGGGACTACGAGAAGGCCCGGGAGAACGGCGCCGACCTCGACCCGCTGCCGGCGCTGTTCATCTGCATCGACGAGTTCTCCGAGATGCTGACGGCGAAGCCGGACTTCATCGACATCTTCCTCCAGATCGGCCGCGTCGGCCGGTCGCTGCAGATGCACATGCTGCTCGCGTCGCAGCGGCTGGAGGAGGGCAAGCTGCGCGGTCTGGACACGTTCCTGTCCTACCGGATCGGTCTGAAGACGTTCTCCGCCGCCGAGTCGCGGGCCGCGATCGGCGTGCCGGACGCCTACGAGCTGCCGCCCATCCCGGGTTCGGGGTATCTGGGCGTGCAGGGCTCGCCGCTGACCAGGTTCAAGGCGCTCTACGTGTCCGGTCCGTACCGGCCCGCCGGGTTGCAGGTCGCGGGCCCGTCCGCGCCGGTGACCAGCGACAAGCGGCCGCGCTACTTCGTGCCGGACTACATCGAGATCCCCAAGGAACCGATCAAGCCGGTCGAGCCGGTCAAGCAGGCGAAGAAGGAAGAGGACTCCAACGAGCCGTCCGAGCTCGAGGTCATCGTCGAGCGGCTGGTCGGGCAGGGCCCGCCGGCGCACGAGGTGTGGCTGCCGCCGCTGAACGAGCCGCCGTCGCTGGACACCCTGCTGCCGCCGTTGCAGGCGACCGAGGACCGCGGCCTGACCGCGCCCGGGTTCTTCTCCAACGGCAAGCTCCAGGTGCCGCTCGGCGTGGTGGACAAGCCGTTCGAGCAGCGGCGGGACCTGCTGTGGGCGGACTTCTCCGGCGCCGCGGGCCACGGTGCGATCGTCGGCGGTCCGCAGTCGGGCAAGTCGATGATGCTGCGCACGCTGATCACGTCCATGGCGTTGACGCACACGCCCGAGGAGGCGCAGTTCTACTGCCTCGACCTCGGTGGCGGCACGCTCGCGTCGTTGGAGAACCTGCCGCACGTCGGTGGGTTCGCCAGCCGGTTGGACGTGGACAAGGCGCGGCGGATGGTGGCCGAGCTGTCGGGTCTGATCGCGGAGCGCGAGCAGCGGTTCCGGGCGCAGGGCATCGACTCGATGGTCGAGTTCCGCAACCGCAGGCGGCGCGGCGAGATCCGGGACGACGACTTCGGCGACGCGTTCCTGGTCGTGGACGGCTGGATGAACTTCCGGCAGGAGTTCGAGGTGCTGGAGCCCGCGGTGCAGGCGCTGGCCGCGCAGGGCCTGTCCTACGGCGTGCACGTGGTCGTGGCGGCGAACCGGTGGGCGGAGATCCGGCCCGCGATGAAGGACCTGCTCGGCACGCGGTTCGAGCTGCGGCTGGGTGACACCAGCGAGTCCGAGGTGGACCGCAAGGTCGCGGTCAACGTGCCGCCGGGCCGGCCGGGTCGCGGTCTGTCGCCGCAGAAGCTGCACTTCCTCACCGCGCTGCCGCGCGTCGACGCGTCGTCGGACGCGGAGAACGTGGCGGCGGGCGTGCAGGACATGATCGCCAAGGTCAGCGCCGCGTGGCGCGGCAGGCGCGCGCCGCAGGTCCGCCTGCTGCCCGACCTGCTCCCGCACGGCGAGCTCATGGCGCAGGTGCAGCAGCAGCGGCCCAACCGCGGCCACCTGGTGCCGATCGGCGTCAACGAGGACGAGCTGGCGCCGGTGTACCTCGACTTCGACTCCGACCCGCACTTCATGGCGCTGGCGGACGGCGAGTCGGGCAAGACCAACCTGCTGCGCACGATCGTGCGCGGGATCATGACCGGCTACACCTCGTCCGAGGCGCTGATCATGCTGGTCGACTACCGGCGCACCATGCTCGGTTACATCGAGACCGACCACCTGCTGTCCTACGCGGTGTCGTCGGCGCAGCTCACGGACATGATCAAGGACGTCCGGGGCTCGATGGCCAACCGCCTGCCCGGCCCGGACGTCACCCAGGAGCAGTTGAAGAACCGCTCCTGGTGGAAGGGCCCGGAGCTGTTCGTGGTCGTGGACGACTACGACCTGGTCGCGCCGCAGGGCGCGGCGAACCCGCTGCAACCGCTGGCCGAGTTCATCCCGCAGGCCAAGGACGTGGGTCTGCACATCATCGTGGTGCGGCGCATGGGTGGCGCGTCGCGGGCGATGTACGACCCGATCCTGGGCAAGCTCAAGGAGATCTCGGCGCCGATCATGGTGGGTTCCGGCTCGAAGGAGGAGGGCTCGATCGTGGGCACCCTCAAGCCGTCGCCGCAACCCCCGGGCCGGGGCACGATCGTCACCCGCAAGCTGGGTCAGCAGCGCATCCAGGTGGCGTGGATCGACCCGGACTGACCGGATCCCCGCGTGCGACGGAGGGCCCCGCTTCGGCGGGGCCTTCCGCATCTGCGGCGTCGGCGTCCGCCGGGCGCCCGGCGTGGAGCGGGGCGAATAGAGGTGCGGACCGGGTGCGCTGCGTGGTGGGGTAGTCGCTGAGAGTTGGCGACGAGGGGGGTGCGCTTTGGGGTGCCGTGCTGCCGGGAGCCGGTCGAGGTGGGTGTCCGGCGGCCCGCGCCCGGCTCGGTGGTGCTCGGGCCCGGCGCGGGCCGCCGGGTCACCGACGACCGTCCCACCTGCGCGGACGGCGGTACCCCCCGTGCCGCTGAACGCCGTGCGCGTCGGCCGCGGTGACCGGGTTCCACTGTTCCGGACGCCGCTCACACCCGCCTCACGGCGAACGGGGACGTCCCGGTGCTGCCCTATGCTTCGGCCCGCTCGTGATGGGGGTGCGCGTGGAGACTGAGTTCAAGGTGCTCGGGCCCCTGGAGGTCTGGCACGCCGGGCGTCAGGTCGCGCTGCCGACGGGCAAGGCGCGGGTGCTGCTGGCGAGCCTGCTGCTCCGCGCGGGCGACGTGGTGTCGACCGACGTCCTGGTAGACCGGCTGTGGGACGGCCGGTCGCTGAACCCGGCCCGCACCAAGGCGACCCTGCACATGGTGGTGACGCGGCTGCGCCAGTCGCTCGGCCCGGCGAACGTGGTGCGCACCGCCACCGGCGGGTACGCGGCGGACGTGCCGCCGGGCGCGCTGGACCTGCACCGGTTCCGCGAGCTGGTCGACCGCGACCGGTACACCGAGGCACTGGAGCTGTGGCGCGGCACGCCGCTGTCGGACGTGCCCTCCGACGTGCTGCACGGCGAGGACGTGGCGCCCCTGCTGGAGGAGCGCCTCGACGCGCTGGAACGGCGGCTGGACGTCGACCTGGCGGCGGGCCGGGCCGCGGAGGTGGTGCCGGAGCTGCGGTCGTTGACCCGCGAGCACCCGCTGCGCGAGCGGTTCTGGGGGCAGCTGATGGAGGCGCTGTCCCGGTCGGACCGGCAGGCCGAGGCGCTGGCCGCCTACGTGTCGGTGAGCCGGTTGCTGGCCGACCAGCTGGGCGTCGACCCGGGTCCGCGGTTGCAGGAGCTGCACCAGCGCATCCTCACCGCCGCCCCGGACGTCACCGCGCGCACGCCGGGCGTGCCGCACCGCGGGCACGCGCCCGCGCCCCGGCAGCTGCCGATGCACACCCGGTTCTTCGTCGGCCGCGAGCACGAGCTGCGCACGCTGCGGGCGCTGCTGGACCCGGCCGAGCCCGGCGTCGCGGGTGCGGCGGCCATCGCGGCGGTCAACGGCGCGGCGGGCGTGGGCAAGACGGCGTTGGCGCTGCACTGGGCGACCCGCAACGCGCACCGGTTCCCGGACGGGCAGCTCTACGTGAACCTGCGCGGGTTCGACCCGGCGGCCGAGCCGATGAGCCCGGACGAGGCGCTGCGCGGTTTCCTCGGCGCGCTGGGCGTGGCGCGGGAGCTGATCCCGTCCGGGCGGGACGAGCTGGTCGGCCTGTACCGCAGCCTGCTGGCCGAGCGCCGGGTGCTGGTGGTGCTGGACAACGCCGCGGACAGCGAGCAGGTGCGGCCGCTGCTGCCCGGCGGTTCGCGCTGCCTGGCCCTGGTGACCAGCCGCAACCACCTGGACGGGTTGGTGGTGCGGGAGAGCGCGCAGCCGCTGTCGCTGGACGTGCTGCCCGACGAGGAGGCGACCGCGTTGCTGGTGCGGCACCTCGGTGTGGAGCGGGTGGCCGCCGAGCCGGACGCGGTGCGCGACCTGATCGGCCACTGCGCGGGGCTGCCGCTGGCGTTGTCGGTGGTCGCGGCGCGGGCGGCGGCGCACCCGGGCTTCGCGCTGCGGGCGCTGGCGGGTGAGCTGGCCGACGAGCGGACCCGGCTGGAGGCGCTCGACACGGGTGAGGCGACGACCAGCGTCAGGGCGGTGTTCTCCTGGACCTGCGCGCGGCTGAGCCCGGCCGCGGGCCGGATGTTCCGGCTGCTGGGCGTGCACGCCGGTCCGCAGGTGTCGGTGCCGGCGGCGGCGAGCCTCGCGGGTGTGGCGCCGTCCGTCGCCCGGACGACGATGGCCGAGCTCAGCCGGATGCACGTGGTCGCCGAGCCCGCCCCGGGCCGCTTCACGCTGCACGACCTGGTGCACGCCTACGCGCGTGACCTCCTGTCGGAGCACGAGGAGGCCGGTCCCGAGCAGGCCCTGAGGCGGGTGCTCGACCACTACCTGCACACGGCGGACGCGGCGGACCGGCTGCTGTACGCGCAGCGCGAGGAGGTGCCGCTGACCGACCCGGCGCCGGGCGCGGTGGTGACGCCGCTGACCACGCGGGCCGACGCGCTGGCCTGGTTCGACCTGGAGCACCCGGCGCTGTTCGCCGCCGTGGAGCACGCCGCCGCGCACGGTTTCGACGCGCACGCCTGGCAGTTGGCGTGGGCGACGACGGCGTTCGCGCGGCTGCGGTCGTTGCGGCACGAGCAGGCGAGGTCGCTGGAGGTCGCGCTGGCCGCGGCACGGCGCCTGGACGACCGGGTGGGGCTGGCCTCGACCCACCGCGGCCTGGGCCGGATCCTGATCACGCTGGGGCGGTTCGCCGACGCCGAGGTCCACCTCGCCGCCGCGCTGGACCTGACCCGGGAGCTGGGCGACCGGAGCAGCCAGGCGCACGTCCACCGCCACCTGGCCGGGCTGCACGAGGACTCCGGCCGGCTGCCCGAGGCCCTGCACCACGCCGAGCGGGCGTTGGAGCTGTTCGAGGCGCTGGACGACCGCGCCGGGACGGCCCGCGCGCTCAACGCGGTCGGCTGGGCCCGCGCGATGCTCGGTGAGGACCTGCACCGGGCGCTGGCCGAGTGCGGTCGGGCGCTGGTGCTGCTCCGCGAGGTCAACGACGTGCTGGGCGAGGCGGCGACGTGGGACAGCCTCGGCTACGCCCACCACCGGCTGCACGACCTGGACGAGGCTGTCCGCTGCTACCGGGAGGCGTTGCCGCTGTACCGGGAGAGCGGCGACCGCTACGAGGAGGCCGTGACGCTGGAACGGCTCGGTGACGCGCACCTGCAGGCCGGTGACCGCGACGCGGCGCGTGCGGCGTGGGAGGCGGCGCTGGCCATCCTGGAGGAGCTGGGCCGCGGCACGGCCGAGTCGCTGCGGGCGAAGCGGGCCGGTCTGCCGTGACCGGATCACGGCGCCGGTGCCGCGGGGCCCTCGACGGGGAGGACTGAGGGCGCCCGCGGATCCGGGTCGTCACCGCGGCTCCGGGCGTCCCGGGCGCGTCGCCCCCCGACGGCGCACCCGGTGACGGGGCCGGTCCCCCCTGATCGGACCTCCGGCCCCCCGCCCACTGGGGGTGAGCGGCGGTGAACGTCCCCCACTGTGCGCGAAGCGCCTCACAATCGGCTCACACCGCCTCACCGGCGCCGACGGCGACGGGTCCGGTGATCGGACCGAAACGGTCGCGCCCGGCCCGAAAGCCGTAGACTCGCGCGCCGGGGGGAGGGGTATGGCTACCGCGCGCGCTGCCCACCGGGCAGGTGATCAGCGGTCCTCGCGCACCGGTTCGCGGCGGTCGGGGACCACGTGATCAGGTTCGCCGTCCTCGGTCCGCTGGAGGTCTGGCACGACGGCGAGCGGGTCGCGGTCCCCGCCGGTCGGGCCCGGGTCCTGCTGGCGACCCTGTTGCTGCGCGCGAACCAGCCGGTGTCCGCCGACGAGCTGGTGGACCGGTTGTGGGAGGTCGGCGCCCCGAACCCGGACCGGGCGAAGGCGACGTTGCACATGGTGGTGCGGCGGCTGCGCCAGGCGTTGGGCGAGGCGAACGTCGTGCGCACGACGACCACCGGGTACGCCGCCGAGGTCCCGCCGGACGCCCTCGACCTGCACCGGTACCGCGCGCTGGCCGAACGCGGCCGGCACGCCGAAGCCCTCGCCCTGTGGCGGGGCGAACCGCTGGCGGACGTGCCCTCCGACGCGCTGCACCGCGACGAGGTCGCGCCGCTGCTGGAACACCGCCTGGACGTGCTGGAGCACCGGATCGACGCCGACCTCGCGGCCGGGCGGGCCCGCGCGCTGGTCGAGGAGCTGCGCGCGCTCACCCGGCGGCACCCGTTGCGCGAGAAGTTCTGGGGGCAGCTGATGCTCGCCCTCCACCGGTCGGAGCGGCAGGCGGACGCGCTCGCCGTCTACGAGGAGGTGCGCGGGCACCTCGCGGAGGAGCTCGGGATCGACCCCGGTCCGGCGTTGCGCGACCTGCACCGGCAGGTCCTGGAGAACGGCGCGGACGGACCGCCGCGAGCCGGTGTGCCGCGCCAGCTGCCGGTGCCGCCGCGCGTCTTCGTCGGTCGGCGGCGGGCCCTGCGCGACCTGGACGACGCCCGGTCCGACCCGACCGTGGTGATCTCGTCGATCGACGGCGCGGCCGGGATCGGCAAGACCGCGCTCGCCGTGCACTGGGCGCACCGCGTCGCACCGGACTTCCCGGACGGCCAGCTCTACGTCAACCTGCGCGGGTACGACCCGTCCGGGCAGCCGACGCCGCCGACGGACGTGCTGCGCGGGTTCCTCGAAGCGCTCGACGTGCCACCCGAGCGCATCCCGCCGACCGCGGAGGCCCAGGCGTCGCTGTACCGCAGCCTGCTCGCCGACCGGAAGGTGCTGGTGGTGCTGGACAACGCGCGTGACGCCGACCAGGTCCGCCCGCTGCTGCCGGGCACGTCGAACTGCCTGGTGCTCGTGACCAGCCGCAACCGGATGACCGGGCTGGTCGTGCAGGAGGGCGCCCGGCCCGTGCGGCTGGACCTGTTCGGCCGTGACGAGGCCGTCGCCCTGCTGGAGGCGGGTGTCGGCAGCATCCGCTCGTAGCAGTCCTTGATCGGGCGGCTGAACGTGTCGCGCCAGTGCTCCAGCGTGACGGCCGCGTGGCCGAAGTCGGCGCAGACCCGGT
>NZ_JBFAAX010000161.1:0-7769 GCF_040639995.1 Actinosynnema sp. NPDC023658
AGGCCTGTACGGCTTCGGTGATGGTAGTGAGTGCGTCTTCCCGCTGCCCCAACTCCGCCAGGCGGATGGCCTGGTTGTTGAGGCTCATAGCGAGGCCGGGGAGAAAGGCGTCCGGGTCACTCAGAACTTGTTGGCGATGTGCTTGGACTATGCGTTCACCGAGTCGTGCTGCCCATTCGGCCAGGCGATGGCTGAACCGAGGAAGGCGGTCATGCAGGGCAATCAAGAAATCGAGGTCGGTGCCGGGCGCGTCGCCGATTTGCGTCAATCCCGCCACCAGCGGCTCCGGGTACTCGACCTGGGTGGCGACCTGAATCGCAGCCTCACCAAGCGTCCGAGCGTGGCGCACGCAAAGTGCGGTCAACTGGTCGTCTAACACGCCGTCGAATACCGCATGGCTGGCGGCGCGGCAATACACCGTCAACAGCCGCTCCGCCTGCTCCACAGAGACTCCCGACGCCAGACGGTCGGCCAGGTCGGCACGCTGGTGGAGGTTCCGGCCGACGAACCGCTCGGCCAGCCGGTCTGGCTGGGGAACACCGAACGGCACCCCACCTGCCGGGGGGTACAAACCCGCGATCCACTCGACCACCGCATCCCGCCGGTCCCGAGGCTGGTCGGCCAATCCGGCTACCCGACACAGCAACGCATCGGCCTGGTCTCGGTCGTCCGCGCCGACCAGGACCGCCGCCGCCATGGCGTCACGTAAGGTCGACCGCGTCAGGTCCAGACGTGTTCCCCAGTGATCGGCAGCGCTATCCCAATACCGCTGCTCATGCTCCAACAAGCGATCCTCGACCTCGCCCGTAGAAGCCACCGGACCGTCACCGATCTCCGTGTCGACGTCGAGGAGGTCGGCCAGGGCCGTCATGTGCAGCGTCAACGCCCCCTGCAACCCTGCACCGGACAGATCCCGCCCGGCGTAACCCGCCCCCAGATCCGGCCAAGATCGTCCTTGCAGACCCCGCACCCTCGGCAACGCCGCCCGGAAGCCGCGAACAGCCTCCCCGTAGGCCTCCTCCCGACCTTCTACCTCCGGTTCCAGCGGCGCCAACCCGATCACCGGTGACCCGTCCAATAGCATCGACGCCACCGTCGACACGGTGCGCAACCGGTCCCACCACTCACCGGCCGTACGCGCCAGCAACAACACCTTCAACGGCACCCCGCCACCATGACCCGCCGCCACCCGTAACAACGCCTCCAACTGGGCGGTGCGGGTCTCGGCGTAGTCCACGACCAACAGCGTCGGCACCGCCGCATCCGCCACCATCGCCAGATCAGCTTCCGCGCAGTGCGCGGACAGCCACACCACCGCCCACCGCGCACCCAGCTCCCGACTCAACTGGCGCGCCAACCGGGTCTTGCCCTGCCCGCCCGGACCATGCACCAGACACGCCCCGAACCCCTCGACAGCCGCCCACTCCTGCAACCCGGCAAGCACCTCGTCCCGGCCGCGGAATGGCACCACCTCCAACTGCGGATGCAACAACCAGGCAGGCGACGGCAACACCGCAGGCGTCGGCACCCCGACCTCCGACAACCCGACGAACTCCACCGGCACCAACCCCGACGACCCGCCACCGTGTTCGGTCAAAGCCGCCCGAAAACCCTCGTCGTGGTGCAGCACGTACGCCGGTACGGCCGTCAACCGCATGTGCCCGCTGTCCGCCTCATCGGCCATCACCACACCGATCAACAGATCACCGCTGAACAACGCCGCCCCGGACAAACCACCCCACGGCGAACCACCGCCAGCATCCGGCCGATGCCCCTCCACCGCCATCACATGCCGATTCGACACGGGCAGGTCACCCGGGTTCAACGACCCCGACACATGCGCCAGATCGACCGGCATGCCCTTTCTCTGCGCCCGCTCCGGCACCCCGCGCGTCTCGCACCGCAGACCAGGCCGCTCGGTGACCACCCGACCCCACACCACCGGCTTCCCCCGCGGCTCGACCCACGACGGCGAATCGACCCGCACCAGCGCGGCGTCATCACGCCCGCCCGCCGTCCCACACCACACCACCGAGCCCGCGAACACCCCCGCGTGCCCCGGCCGGAACACCTCCACCACCGCACCCGACGATCCGACGACGTGAGCCGAGGTCAACACCAACCGCGGAGCGACCACGTACCCCGACCCTGGCCCACCTGCCGACGTCACCCCCACCACACGGTTCCGGTCCACAACCACCCCTTACACGCGACAACCGGACCGATCAGGGCTCGATGTAACCGGACACGTCACCCGGCCCGGACGGGCGCGACCCAGAACCGCTGACCAGCAAGTCCTCGCCGTCCTGTGCCTTCGGCGTCAACGACACCCGCACCCGATGCGTCGCCACCCGACCCACCCCGGTCTCCACCTCAGCCGCCACCACCCACGCCTTGAACCCACCCTTGGCCTTGGCGTCCGCCTTCAACTCCACCCCGAACTCCAACTCGATCGGCCCCACCACAAAGCCGATCTCCTGACCCCGCCCATACGCGACAGCTGTCAGCAACTCATCACGCAACGACGCCACCGCGTCAGCCAACTCGATCTCCATACCTACCCTTATCGCCCAACTACCGGTCACCGCTACGCCACACGCAGCCCTACCCGATCAACCTTGCTGGCACCCCGCACAATTGCGGAACACAACACAACGAGATCAACCTGAGCAGACCCGGACCCCGGACGAGCGCCAGCGGGGTCGACTTGCCAGGGTGGGCACGGCGCTCGGCTGCCGCACCTGCGGACAGCTCAACGCCTTGACGGCATCGACCTGCCCACAGGCTTGCCCACGGAACATGCACGGAACAGAGTGCATCGCCACTGTCTGCTGTAGTGGAGAATTGGCAGGCCACAGGCCGTTCGTCGCTCTAGACCATCGATCCTGCGCAAGGATCTTGACAGATAGTGTCACGAGCGGTCGGTGAGCGAGCATCGCGGACGATGGCGGGCAGCTTTCGGCAGCAAGATCAACTCCCCCGGCTACCCCCGACTAACGACGACAGAGGACCACGTCGTTCGATCCACAGTGGTGGTTCACGTTTGGAAATCTTGCAGGTAGTGGTGGGTGCTGAAAGGTGTCGACAGACGACAAGCGGGGAAGATCCACAACCTTCGGGTTCAGGGTTCGAGTCCCTGGCGGCCCACCATCGTCTTCGCATTGCCGACCGGCGGCGCGGGTGCCACCGGAATGGGTGATGGCGGTGGCGGGGGGTGGGGGGTGGCGGATAAGCAGTGGGCATGTACTTCGCTGTGGCACTTGCCCTTGTGGCCTCGTTCACGACCGCCTCAGGGGAGCTGACCAGCTACGACGCGCGCGTGCCCGCGGGGGCGCGGGCGGAGGTGGTGGCCGGGCCCCTCGGCGGTGGCACCGTCGTGATGTTGCGGACCAGTGGTCTGCTGCCCAACCGCGACTACGGCGCGCACGCGCACGTGAACCCGTGCGGGCCGGCGCCGGGTGACGCCGGGCCTCACTACCAGCACGTGCAGGGCGGTGCGACGGATCCCGCGTTCGCCAACCCGCGCAACGAGATCTGGCTCGACTTCACCACCGACGCGAACGGGCGCGGGGAGGCGGTGGCGCGGGTCGGCTGGCAGTTCGACGAACGGCGCCCGGGGTCGGTGGTGCTGCACGAGGAGCACACGCACACCGAGCCCGGTCACGCCGGTACCGCGGGTGCCCGCCTCGGTTGCCTCACCGTGCCGTTCTGACACCGGGGAGGAACGGAGGGAAGGGAGGAGGTCGCGCCCCAGGCGGGGTGAGGTCGGGGGCGGGAGCGGGGAACGACCGTGCAGGTCCGCCCTCTTCGCTGGTGTGGCACCCACCACTAGCGGGGCTGGGCGACAATGGAGGGCGATGTCCACCGCCCTGCACGCCACCAAGCCCCTGAAGATCGGCCGGTACCCGGTCGATCCCGCCGTCGTGCTCGCACCGATGGCGGGCATCACCAACGTGGCCTTCCGGCAGCTCTGCCGCGAGTTCGGCAGCCCCACCTCGCTCTACGTCTGCGAGATGATCACGGCGCGCGCGATCGTCGAGCGCGACGCCAAGACCATGCAGATGATCACCTTCGGGGAGGGCGAGAGCCCACGGTCGATGCAGCTCTACGGCGTCGACCCGAAGTCGATGTCCGAAGCCGCGAAGATCATCGTCGACGAGGACCGGGCCGACCACATCGACATGAACTTCGGCTGCCCGGTGCCCAAGGTGACGCGCAAGGGCGGCGGGGCGGCCCTGCCGTACAAGCGGCAGCTGTTCCGGCAGATCGTGCGGGCCGCGGTGCGCGCCGCCGAGCCCGCCGGGGTGCCGGTGACGGTCAAGTTCCGCATCGGCATCGACGACGACCACCTCACCTACCTGGACGCGGGCCGCATCGCCGAGGACGAGGGCGCGCAGGCGGTCGCGCTGCACGCCCGCACCGCGGCCCAGCGCTACTCCGGCCAGGCCGACTGGTCGGCCATCGCCCGGCTGAAGGAGGCCGTGACCGGCATCCCGGTGCTCGGCAACGGCGACATCTTCAGCGCCCGCGACGCCCTCGACATGGTGGCCCGGACCGGCTGCGACGGCGTCGTCGTCGGACGCGGCTGCCTGGGCAGGCCGTGGCTGTTCGGGGAGCTGCAGGCGGCGTTCCGCGGCGAGCCGATCCCGCCGGGGCCGAGGCTGGGTCAGGTCGCGGCCATCCTGCGCCGCCACAGCGTGCTGCTCGCGGACTTCCTCGGTGAGGACAAGGGGCTGCGCGACCTGCGCAAGCACATGGCCTGGTACCTGAAGGGCTTCCCGGTCGGCGCGGAACTGCGGCGCAGCCTCGCCATGGTGTCCACCCTCACCGAGCTGGACGACCTGGTCGGCAGGCTCGACCCGACGCTGGAGTTCCCGGACAACGCCGACGAGCCGCGCGGCCGGCAGGGCTCGCCCGGCAAGGTCGTGCTGCCCGAGGGCTGGCTGGACGACCCGGAGGACGCCACCGTGCCCGCGGGCGCCGACGAGATGCACTCGGGTGGCTGACGTGGCGGTGCGCGTCGCGGCGACGGCGGCGGCGTGCGCCCTCCTGCTGACCGGCTGCGCGTCGTCGGTCACGGGCACCGCCCACCCCCTCCAGGTCACCGACGTGGAGCGCGAGCTGGTGACCGGGTACTTCGCGGACCTCAACGAGGCGGGCGGGGAGGGCGTGTCCGAGCAGCACGACCTGCTCGGCCAGACCCAGCACCCCGACTTCCGCGACGACAAGTGCGAGCTGCCCGCGGGCACGGTCCAGGTGCAGCCCACGATGTCGACGCTGCGCCTGGACCCGGCGTGGGCGCCGCCCGGCCAGGACCGGCACCCGCGCGGTGTCGTGCTGGTCGTCGCCGTCACGGTGACCGTCATGCAGGAGGGCTCCGAGATCGGCAGCCAGATCGGGTCGCAGCACGTCGTCCTGCTCAACGGCAAGGCCTACGGCTTCGCCCCGTGCGTCAATTGAGGCATCCCCGAGCCGCTTGACCACGCTCAGCAAGCTTTGAGGCCGATTGATCACCGAATGTCACTAGTTCGGAGCAGTGCACGGTCAACCAGTCGAGGGAAATCCCTCTATGACGCGTCCTGCTAGCTCAAGCGTCGCCTCGTATCAGACGACACCTTGGCAAGTAGGGAGGTGAGCGCGATGACCGCACTGCGACCCGAGGTCGCCGAGTCCGACAGCGACGGCCAGCCCGGAGGGGGTATGCCCGCGTCCGACAGCGAGGGCACCGGCCTGGTGCAGCTGCACGAGTCGATCGCCGCGCTGCTCGCCTCCAGGGGCCAGTGGCGGCAGGCCTACCAGCACCTGAGGTCGGCGTTCGACCTGGTCTACGCGGACCAGGACGACCCGCCGCACGTACCGGAGCAGCTGCGGCGCGAGGTCGACCGGCTGCGCCGCGAGCACGCCGAGGCCCGGGAGCAGAGCCTGCGGGACAGCCTCACCGACAGCTACAACCGCCGCTACCTGGACGAGCGACTGCTCGACATGGTCGCCCAGCGCGGTTCCACGGCGTCCGGCCTGGCGATCGCGTTGATCGACCTGGACTGGTTCAAGCAGGTGAACGACACGTTCGGGCACCTGTTGGGCGACCGGGTGTTGCAGCGCGTGGTCGAGCTGTTGCAGGAGGAGCTGCCGGAGGGCGCGTTCTGCGCCCGCTACGGCGGCGAGGAGTTCGTCCTCGTGCTGCCCGGCGTGGAGCCGGGGCCGGCGGTCGAGATCGCCGAAGCGGCCCGGATGCGTGTCGAGCGTCACGCCTGGGCTTCGCTCGCGCCCGGTTTGCGAGTGACCGTCAGCATCGGGTTGGCCCACGAGCCACCGGCCGCGGGTCCGTCGACGCGGTCGCCGGTCGCTCCGGAGCAGCAACTCCTGCGCGCCGACAGCCTGCTCTACACGGCCAAGCAGTCAGGACGCAACGCGGTCGCCTACCGGGAGAACGGACGCGTCCGCCTCGCGGGGGCCGCTTCCGGGCGACGTGGCATAGCGGAATCGCGGGTCGCCGGTTACTGAGACCGGAGGGCAACTCACCCTTTCGGACGTAGTCTGCTGCGCGCAACCGAGTACTGCCGACCCCTGTATCACCGGGAGTGGTCGTCAGGACTGGCCGTCATCCGTAGTATCGCCAAGGCAAGTGACACGCCGTTGGTGCAACCAATGTGTCCTTGCCGTCGTCAACTCGTGATGACGACCGACTAATGACCGAAGCTGAAGGGAGACCGGGTGCCCGACGAGCCCCGCCGTGGCGGCCCCGGACCCGGAGGTGACCAGGCCCCGCAGGACGACCAGCCGACCGGCCGTCGCCGCAGGTCGCTGGACAGTGGCGGGTTGAGCGTGTCCGACCTGCTCGAGCAGCACAGCCGCTCGAACATCCCCCGCCCGGTCCCACCCGGTCCGTCGGACACCGGCAGGCGTGCCGCGCCCGAGCCGGAGCCGCCGCGCAGACCCGTGCCGCCGCCCCCGAACGGCAGGCACAACCCCGAGGCCACCGGCCGCCGTGCCGCCCCGGAACCGCCGCGCAGGCAGGCCCCACCGGACTACCAGGCCCCGCCGGAGCACGCCCCCGAGGACACCGGCACCCGGCCGAGGCCGACGACCGGCCCACCGCCGGTGGCGGGCCGACGTCCCGCCCCGCCTCCCGCGCCGAACGACTTCTTCGCCCCGACGGGCGAGGGCACCGGCACCAGGACTCCGCGCCCCGCGCCGGAGGACACCGGCGCCCGCCGCCGTCCCGAAGAGCCCGGCCCGGCGCACCCCGGCCGTCCCGCGAACGGGTACGCCGGTCGACCCGACGAGGTCGACCCGAGGCGCCCCGCGCCCGCCGCCCCGCGCCCGCCCCTCCCCGGTCCCGGTGAGGTGGCCGGTGAGCCGAGCAGGCGCATCCCGGCCGCCGGCCGCCCCCGTCCGGAGGGCGTGGACGGGCCCCGCGCACCCCAGGACCCGGCCGCGCCGCCCCGGCGGTCCGCCGACGGCACCGGCCGCCGCGCCCGCCCCGACCTCCCCGGCACCCCGCCGGGTCGACGGCTCCCGGATGGCAGCGGACCGCGCCGGCACCCCGAAGACCTCGCGCCCGGGAGGCTCCCGGACGGCAGCGGACCTCGTCAGCGGCCCGAAGGACTCGCACCGGACGCGCCCCGGCGCGCACCCGAGGGCAGCGGTCCCCGCCCACGACCGGAGGACTTCGCGCCTCGACGGGCACAGCGGGCACAGGTCGGCGGGCGGCTTGTACGTGCGGGTCTGCCGGTGCGCCGGCATGGCCACCCACTCGCCGGTCAACG
>NZ_JBFAAX010000161.1:7779-12030 GCF_040639995.1 Actinosynnema sp. NPDC023658
CGCCCCCTCGCGCCCGCCCGCGGACCGCCCCGGCCCCCGCAAGCCCTCGCGCCCGCCACCGGACCGCGCCAACGACCCGAGGACCCGGCCGAGCGCCGTCGTCCGGACGAGGTCGGTCCGCCCGCACGACGGCCCGTCGAGGGCGCACCCGCCGAAGGCCTCGGACGAAGCCTCGACGGCCCGCGGCCCGGCGAGAACACCGGCCGACGCCCGCACCCCGGCGTCCCCGGCGCCGACCCCCGACGCCTCCCGGACGGCAGCGGACCCCGTCAGCGGCCCGAAGGCGCCCCCGGTGACGGACCGCGGCGGCTCGCGGACGGCAGCGGCCCGCACGACCTGACCGGCGGCCCCAGGCCCGGCCGGGTACCGCGTCCGGACGAGGTGCCGGCCGACCCGCGCCGACCGGTCGACGGACCGCGCCCCGGCGTGCCCGTCGAAGACCCGACCGGACGTCGTCCCGAGGGAGGTCCGCGTCGACTGGCCGAAGGCCGACCCGTCGACGGCCCCGGCGCTCGTCACCCGGACGGCGGCCCGCGTCGCCTCGCGGACGGCCCCCCCGCCCCGCCGGTCGACGGCAGCACGCCCCGCCGCCTCGCGGACGGCCCCCCGGTCCCGCCGGTCGACGGCAGCGCACCGCGTCGGCTCGCGGACGGACCGGCTCCCGGCGACGCGCCCGGCCGGAGGTTCGCCGAAGACCCCGCCGACGTCGACCCGGCACCGCCCGTCATCGCGGACCGCCTCAACGCCGCACCCAGCGCGCCCCCGCCCGCCATCGAGCCGCGCGACGCCATCGACCCGGCCAGCCTGACCACCGAGATGGAGGTCATCAGCGAGGACGTCAAGAAACGTCGCGAGGTCGACCACACGCTCGCGCGCTTCTCCGCCGTCCACGACGAGCTGGCCGAGCAGGAACGCCTGCGCAAGGAACGCCGCCAGAAGCTGATGCCGTGGAAGGCCGACCACGACGAGGACGCCACCGAGTACGCCTCGCCGGTCGAGGACCTCGACGACGACGGCCCCCGCCGCCGCGTCCGCACCCCCAAGCACAGCAGGATCGTGCGCACCATCAAGGTCGTCGCGCTGACCGCCGCCGTGCTGGTGTTCGTCTCCACGGGCCTCGGCTGGGCCGCGATGCTCTACATCGACAGCAAGTTCACCGAGATCGACGCTCTGAACACGAACTCCGCCGCCGTGCACGAGGCGGAGAAGCAGCTCGGTGACGAGAACTTCCTCATCGTCGGCTCCGACACCCGCGCGGGCGCGAAGCCGCAGGACGGCGTCGGTGACACGAACGCCGAGCCGGGCGCGCGCTCGGACGTGCTGATGCTCGCGCACATCCCGGCCGACCGTAAGCGCATGGTCGTCGTCTCCGTGCCGCGCGACCTGCTGATCAAGCGGCCCCAGTGCGAGAAGTGGGACGCCGGCACCGGCCAGTACACCGGCGAGCAGGTGGACGCCGAGGAGGACGTGAAGGCCAACGAGCCGTACGCGATCGGCGGCCCGAGGTGCGTCAGCAAGTTCATGACCGAGCTGACCGGGTTGGAGATCAACCACTTCATCAGCGTCGACTTCAACGGCTTCAAGGGCATGGTCGACGCCATCGGCACCGTGCCGGTGTGCGTGCCGAAGCCGATGGACGACGACGAGCTGGGCCTGATCTTCGACAAGGCCGGCCGGTACGAGATCAACGGCGACAAGGCGCTCGACTACGTGCGCGCCCGCAAGGTCGACGGCGAGGCGTTCGGTGACTACGACCGCGTGACGCGGCAGCAGAAGTTCCTGTCCTCGTTGCTGCGCAAGGCGTTGTCGTCGGAGATCCTGCTCAACCCGGGCAAGCTGAACGGGTTCCTCAACGCGTTCGCCTCGTCCACGGTCGGCCAGAACATCGGCGTGAACGACATGCTGACGCTGGCGCAGTCGTTGCAGGGCCTGGAAGCGGGCCGGGTCACGTTCATCACCGTCCCGCACGAGACGTCCGAGGGGCCGACGCCGTCCAACGACGACAACCTCGAACTGCTGAAGGAAGAGCAGACCCGGGCGTTGTTCCAGTCCATCATCGACGGCACGCCGCTGCCGGAGGAGGCCCCGGACGACACGCCGGCCGACCCCGCCAAGGCCCAGGCGACGCAGGCGTCCGCCCCGAAGCAGGGCAAGATCGTCGACCACAAGGGACTGAAGGTCCAGGTGCGCAACGGCGACCCGGACAACGACGGCGCGGCGGCCGAGACCGCCGGGGCGTTGCGGGAACTCGGTTACGACGTGGTCATCAACGGTGGCGCACCGCGCGCGGAGAAGACGGTCATCAAGTACGGCGTCGGTGGCGAGGACGGGGCGGCGACGCTGCTGTCCTCGGTGCCCGGTGCGACGCTGCAGTTCGACGCCGGCATGGGTGGCGCGGTGCAGCTGCTGATCGGTCCCGGCTGGGACGAGGTGATCCGCGCGCCGCAGGCGACGGGCGGCGGTGAGCCGGGCAAGGCGACGGGCCCCGTCGACGTGCCCGTGGTCAACGCCGGGAAGGACCCCTGCGCCTAGGGCCGACTGGACGTCATCGGTTCACCGGGGGTTCACCGGGGTGGGTCGCTACCGCGATTGCTCCGCCGTAGGCTGACGCCCATGCGTGAGGCCTACCACGACCAGCTCGGACAACTCGCCGACCAGCTCGCCGACATGTGCGCGATGGCCGGTGACGCGATGGAGCGCGCGACCGCCGCCCTGCTCAGGGCGGACCTCGCCCTCGCCGAGCAGGTGATCGGTGACGACGCCAAGATCGACGACGTGCGCGCCGGGATCGAGGAGCAGTCCTACGCGCTGCTGGCGTTGCAGGCGCCGGTCGCCACCGACCTGCGCACCGTGCTCGCGGTGATCCACGCGGCCGAAAGCGTGGAGCGGATGGGCGACCTGGCGCTGCACGTGGCCAAGGCCGCGCGCCGCAGGCACCCGAACCCCGTGCTGCCGGACACCGTGCGGCCGTACTTCGCGGAGATGGGCCGCATCGCGGTGGAGCTGGCCCGCGAGGCGACGCACATCATCCGCACGCAGGACGTGGCGCGGGCCCGGTCGTTGGAGGACGCCGACGACGCGATGGACGACCTGCACCGCCACCTGTTCACCGTGATCATGGACAAGGACTGGGCGCACGGCGTGCCGTCCGCGGTGGACACCACGCTGCTCGGCCGGTTCTACGAGCGCTTCGCGGACCACGCGGTGTCGGTGGCCAAGCGGACCGTCTTCGTCGTCACCGGCCGGATGCCCGGCTACCACAGCGGCGACGCCTGAGGCGTCGAGCCGGCAGACCGAGGCGTCAGGCCAGCAGGCCGTTCAGCTCCTGCGCGAGCTGGGCGGCGATGCGGGCGTTGTCGGCGGGGGCGTGGGTCAGCCACTTGCGGCCGTCCGGCCCCAGCCGCGTCTGCGACATGTAGCGGCCCTGGTCGTTGTCGAACCACGCCACCTGCGGTGCGCGCTGCTCGCGGCCGTGCCTGCCGCGCACCGTGACGCCGAACTGGCCGGCGCGCAGCCGTGGGCGCTCGAACACCGCTTCCAACGCCCTGACCTGCGTGGACACTGACGAACGCGGTGCCATCGCCTGCGTGAACGTGGCGTTGCCGAAGTCGTCGTCGCGGCGCGGCGGTGGCGGCGGGGCGGACGTGGGCATCGGCACGGTGATCGACTGGCCGGGACCGGGGCGTGCGGGCGGGACGAGGTCCACGACCGCGCGCAGCAACCCGGGCGTGCGCAGCAGGTCGACCTTGATCTGCCGGTCGTCCATCACCGCGAGCGCGGCGTTCTCACCGGCCGCGCCACCGCGCGCCAGCAGTTGGCGCTCGACGTTGCGCGCGTCCAGCGAGGCGACCGCGTTGAGGCAGAAGTCGAAGCGGACCAGCAGGGTGAGCGCTTGCTCCACCTCGGGCACGACCCGGCCGCGGTGGGCCAGGCCGCGCGACTCCAGGTCGCGGTGGACGGCGTCGCGGATGCCGCGCCGCTCGTCCAGCGTCTGCCCGAGGTAGGGGAACTCGAACGGGTAGGGACGGCTGCCGAGCTTCAGGTCCTCCCAGAGCATGTCGGCCGCCGCGTGGGACAGGGCGAACGAGAACACGCTCACCCGCCGATGACCGGCGGAGCGACCATGGTGCCGTCACCGAAGACGTCCTCGGTCTCCACCAGGTACGACGCGGCCTTGTGCTCCTTGTCCTCGTCACCCTGGCCGCGCGCGCCACCGGCACCCGCGCCTGCGCCCGCGCCCATGCCGCCGGG
>NZ_JBFAAX010000162.1:0-8701 GCF_040639995.1 Actinosynnema sp. NPDC023658
TCCGACCGCGGTGGTCGACCTCGTCGCCGAGTTCGACCGGGACGATCTTGTAGCGAGGTGGACGGCACCGCAGCGCGGCGACGTCGAACTGCTGGAGCTGAGGCCTGGCGAGCATCCACCCGAGCCCGGTGTCGTGTCCGCGCGACGGGCCCGCAGGCACGGCGTTCCCGTGCGTGCCGACCTGAGTGGGCGGGGAACGTTGCGTGGGCGGGTCTCCACGCCCGGCAAGCAGCGCACGCTCGTGCCCATCACGGTGCTCGGCGACCTCGCCGCGATCGGCACCCCGTTCGAGTTGGACGCCCGTCGCAGCCCGGTGACCGCGCTGCGACTGGACCGGCTCGGTGCGACGGTGCGGCTCACCTGGGAGTGGCCGGAAGGCGCCACCACAGCCCGCGTGGTGTGGCGGCAGGCGGTCAAGCCTGCCGGACCGACTGACCCCCAGGCGTCGGTCATGGACGTCACCAGGGTCGTTTACGACAGCCGCGGCGTGTCTGTCGCAGTGCCGGCGGGTGACTACTGGTTCGGGGTCTGCACCTTGCAGTCGGTCGACGGGGTGCCGAGCTTCGGCCCACTCGTGCTGGACCGGGAGGTGGCCGTCGGCACCCTCCACTACTCGATCCGCCGCGCCCGCCCGTTCTCGCGCCGACGCGTCCTGTCGGTGCAGGGCGAGCAGCCGGACCTGGTCTTGGTGGCGAAGTCGGGCATCCGGCCGATGAGCCCCGACGACGGCGAGGTGTTGCTGCGCGCGGAAGGTGGAGAACCGGCGCGCGACGAAGAATTCGAGGTTCCTCGGAGCCTGCGCAAGCCAGTGCACCTGCGGGCGTTCTCGCTCGATGAGCACGTCGTGCTCGTCCCGTCACGGCCCGACGACCTGATCGTGTGAGGAGCGTGATGACGACCACGAAGTGCCCCTACTGCTGGACCACGCACAAGCGCGCCGACCTTCGAATGAGCTGTGGTGAGCGGTGTGGTGACCAGGCCACCAGGTTCGCCGAGGGCGACCTGAAGAAGGGCCGCTGCCCCCACGGCAATCCGCCTCAGGGCCGTCGCGTGTGTCCGGAATGCGGGAAGGACCTCCTGCGCGAGTACATCGACAGCGGCGGCCGCAACATCGCGGTGATCGGCTCGTCGGACTCCGGCAAGAGCACCTGGGTCGGGGTGCTGGTGCACGAGTTCCAGCGCGGCGACGTCAGCGCCAGGTTCACCGGCATGTCCCTCGACCTGCTGGGCGAGGCGTCCAGGATGCGTTACGCGCGCGACTTCGCCACCCCGCTGTTCGACGAGGGTCGTCCGGTCAACCCGACGCCCACCGCGCTCCGGACCACCCCGGAGCCGTTGATGTTCAGCCTCCGCTTTCATCAGCGCCGCAGAATCGGCCCGGTGCGCGTGACACCGGTGGTGACGGTTTTCTACGACACCGCCGGTGAGGACGTGGCCCGCGCACAGGCGATGGATCAGCTGATCAGTTACCTGGACGCGGCCGAGGGGATCATCCTGCTGCTCGATCCGATGCAGATGCCCCGGGTCAGGCAGATGATCGGGACCACCACCAAGAACGCCTTCACCGAGCAGTTGCACGTGGTGAACCGCTTGGGTGAGCTGCTGCGCGAACGAGGCCGCGGCGCGTCGACCAAGCTGCTCCGCACACCGCTTGCCATCGCGCTCACCAAGGTAGACCTGCTGCGCGACACGTTCGGGACGGAGTCTCCGCTGCGCCGTCCGTCCCGCCACGACGGCGTCTACGACGAGCACGACGGCCGCGATGTCCACGAGGAGATCCGCGGCTGGCTCGATCGGTGGTACGACCCGGCGTTCGACCGCACGGTCGCCAACGCCTTCCGGACCTACCGGTACTTCGGGCTGTCCGCGCTCGGCGCTGCGCCGGTCAGCGGCACCCGACTGGCACCCACCGGTGTGCACCCCTACCGCTTGGAGGACCCCATGTTGTGGTTGCTGGCCCGGTTCGGGGCGATCAGGTCCAGGGGGAAATGATGACGGTACGCCAACTGCACTACACCTCGTGCGAGGACGGCCTGGAGGGCATCCAGGGATTCCAGGTCAGCGCGATGACACCCGGCACGCCACGGCCGCTGGTGGAGCTCGCAGTCCGGGCCAGCGCCTACGAGCCGGGGCCCGATCTGGTGGGACGGCTCCACGAGCACGACCTCAGCGGTTTCCCCGTCGCCTTCGGCTACGCGGCCGTGGGCCGAGGCGCGACGGTGTTCCAAAGCCGGTACACAGGCGCCGACTTCCCCGGCCGGATGGGCAACTACTTCGCGCACGCGCTGCTGTTCGACGACGTGGAGCGCGAACTGGGTGACGTGCTGCCGATCGACCTGTGGCGCAGTCAAGAGTGGGTGGACTCCAGGAGCGACGGCAGCGCGTTGCCCGAGCTGACCGCGCTCATGCCGGGCGACGAAGCGAACCAGGCGAACACGCGGCGGTTCGTCATCACCGGAGGTGGCGCCGAAGGGCTGGAGCAGGTGATCAGCGGGACCCAACGCGCGCTCGCCAGCGGGCGCGGGAGGTTGGTGCTGGTGGTGCCGGACGACCGGTCCGCCGCACTGTGGGTCGCCGCCACCTGCCGGTCCCTGCCGCACCCGCTGTGCCTGGAGATCTCGTTCACCACCTATACGGCACGGCCGGAGGAGTCTGGCGCGCTGCTCAGCTGCACGACACCCGACGTGCGGCTGCCCGCCTACGGCGACTTCACCACGATTGACCTGACCGCGCCGCAGCAGCAGGACCCCGGCGGCACGCGGTATGCCTCGGTCATCGGTCAACTCTGGGAACGCGACACGGTGGCTGCCGCCCTCGACCTCGCAAATCGGGTGGAGCCGCGTCTCACCGCAGCCGATTTGGACACGTTCGCGGTGCTGCTGGAGATGGTGCACGACCTGTCGGTGAGCACGCAGGTGGACGACGAGATGCTGCTGGCGGTCGTTCGCCTCGCCGTGGACCGGCTGCCGACTGGCCTGCCCGCCAACACCTGGCCGCGGATCGCGGACGCGGTGCAGGACGCCGGAGGCCCGGTGGACGTCTTGGGGTGGTCGGAGGTTCTGCGCACGGCGCGGCACCGGGGTGAGCCGGTGCCCGCGAAGCTGTTCGGCGCCTACTTCGTCGCAGCACTGGTCAGCGGGGACCGACTGTGGCTGCCGGAGCTGTCAACGACAGACTTGGACGACATCGCGGAGAACGTCGTGTTGCCCTCTCTGCGCGCTTCGCCGCCCGCCCAGATGGTGCAGCGGCTGTGCGAACAGCGTCCCCTGCTCGGCGCGCTGGCGCGCGTGCTGGAGCGCAAGCTGGCAGACCAGGACGAGATCGCCCGGTTGGCCACCAAACTACCGCCGGAGGTGGCGCGGGCGCTCGAGGCGGGCGCGTCGGAGAGGACGAGGCTGCTCATCGACCTCGTGCTCGTCCGGAGCGGCGACCGGGATCCGGTGCGAGTGGTGACGGACCCTTCCCGCCGCGACGGAGTCGACTGGCGCCGGTTCGGCTCGGTGCTGTGGCCGCAAGACCCGTCGCCCGAGGACGCGGTCCGACTGCTGCGCCAAGTGCCGGCGCACCTCGTCATCGACAGTGGGCTCGGCACACGGATCGTGGCATCCGCTCTCGACTTGGCGAGCCGGGACGGCTTGGGCGTCAAGGAGGCCAAACTCGTCGATGAACTGCTGAACTCCCAGGTAGCGGTCCAACTAGAGCGGACCGACCGGGTGGGACTCGAGGCAGCCAGGAGGATCGCGTACTTCCGCAGCGCCACCCCAGGCGGCGGCAGCGTCCAAGTCGTCTTGTCCGCCCTCGAAGCCGCGAGCTCCGCGGACGGGGAACTCGGGCGCAGGTTGATCGCCGCCGCAGCGGCGTTCGTGCTGCGCGCGGACAACCGGCTGCACCGGGATCTGCTCGACGCGACGCTCGAGGCGCATGCGGCGGTGTTCCTGCCCGCGTACCGGGAGGCCGCGCGCGAGCTCTTGGCCGGTGCCGCGGTGTCGTTGCGCGAGGTCTGCGTGGCGATCTGGGTGTCGCGCGGGTAGAAGCCGCTGGTGCCGCTCGCGGACGCCGGGTACATCTCGAACGTGTAGCTCCAGATCTTGTGCGTCGCCCACATCCAGTCGTCGATGCTGCCGTCGGTGATGTACAGGTCGCTGGCCTGCTGCGGCGTGTAGCCGTTCAGCGACGCCATCCGGTTGCCCATCGTCTGGAACACGTTGGCCTGGGTGGCGTCCAGGCCCGCGGCGGTGTCGTTGTAGGTGTAGCCGTACGGCCAGAGGATCAACTCCGAGAAGGTGTGCCAGTCGATGTTGGTCTTGATCTGCTGGACGCCGCCGACCACGCGGGAGCCGACGAAGTCGCGGATCCGGGCCGTCTCCGGCGCGGAGAACGCCGACGGGCCGCGGTAGGTCTCGCTCGACCCGGTGCCGCTGGAGCCGCCGCAGCAGCCCCACTGGTAACCCCAGTTGCGGTTGGTGTCGGTGCCGGTGGAGGTGGAGTTCGGCTGCCGGTTCTTGCGCCACGCGCGGAACGAGCCGGACGCGATGTCGTACTCCGCGCCGTCCGGGTTGACGCTGGGGATGATCCAGATCTCCCGGCTGTCGACCGCGTTCTTGATGGCCGAGTTGGTCGCGTAGTTGTCGGTGTACCGCTGGATGATGTGCAGGCACATCTCCACGGTCAGGTGCTCCCGGGCGTGCTGGTTGCAGGTGAACAGCACCTCGGGCTCGGCCTCGTCGACCGACGGGTTGTCGCTGAGCTTGATCATCCACAGGTCGCGGTTCTGGTACGACTTGCCGATGCTGCGCAGCGTGACCAGGTTCGGGTGGTCGCGGACGGTCTGGTTGAGCTCGGCCACCATCTCGTCGTAGTTGTGGTAGCCGGTGTAGCCGGACGGGAAGTCCAGCGCGCCGAGCTCGGGGTCGGTGAAGTCCGCCTGGCCCAGGCTCGCGAGCTGGGCGTCCGCGTCACCGGTGGAGCGCATCGGCAGCCCGGTCGCGCGCAGCGCCCACTGCTGACGGGGTTCGGCCACGACGGTCAGGGTGTCGCCGCTCTGGCCGAGGACGTCGACGCCGGTGCGGGCGACCTTCGTCCGCGCCTCGGGCGTGCTCGCGGTGACCTCGAAGACGGTCCGCTCGGGGTTGTGCGCGGTCGCCGGTTGCGCCGACCCGGGGTGCGCAGGGAGCACCAGGGCCACGCTCGCGACCAGCGCGGCGGCCACAAGGCCGCGCCGCTTGGTGAACATCAAGCCTCCATCATCAGCAGGGGTTGCGACGGAGAGTGCACACGCAGCGTGGCCCGCCGATCACAATTCGAGGTAGCCCCCGTTTGTCGGGTTCACCACTCGGGCGCGGGGTGACAGTTGACGGAATAGCCCAAGCCTTACCCTGGTGGGCATGCTCAACCGCATCGACCTGCGAGGTCGTGTCCCGTCACCCGCCGAACTGCGTGCCGCGCTGCCGCGCGCCGAGGTCGACGTGGACGCGGTGCTGCATCAGGTCCGCCCGCTCGTCGACGACGTGCGCGAACGTGGCGTCGAGGCCGTGCTGGAGCACGGCGAGCGGTTCGACAAGGTCCGCCCGCACGCCATCCGCGTGCCCGCGTCGGAGCTGGAGCGCGCGCTGTCCGAGCTCGCCCCGCCGGTGCGCGCGGCGCTGGAGGAGTCCATCGCGCGCACCCGCAAGGTGCACGGCGACCAGTGCCGGGTCGACACGACCACCCAGGTCGTCCCCGGCGGCACGGTCACCGAGCGCTGGGTGCCGGTGTCCCGGGTCGGGCTGTACGCGCCCGGCGGCCTGGCCGTCTACCCGTCCAGCGTGGTCATGAACGTGGTGCCGGCGCAGATCGCGGGCGTCGAGTCGCTGGTGGTGTGCTCGCCGCCGCAGGCGGAGTTCGGCGGCCTGCCGCACCCGGCGATCCTGGCCGCCGCCGCGCTGCTCGGCGTGACCGAGGTGTGGGCCGTGGGCGGCGCGCTCGCGGTCGCCCTGCTGGCCTACGGCGGCACGGACACCGACGGCGCCGTCCTGGAGCCGGTCGACCTGGTGACCGGCCCCGGCAACATCTACCTGACCGCGGCCAAGCGCCTGCTGCGCGGCCTGATCGGCATCGACTCCGAGGCCGGGCCGACCGAGATCGCGATCCTGGCCGACGGCACGGCGGACCCGGTGCACGTGGCCGCCGACCTGATCAGCCAGGCCGAGCACGACACGCTGGCCGCGAGCGTGCTGGTGACCACGTCCGAGGAGCTGGCCGACGCGGTCGACGCCGAGCTGGACCGCCAGACCGGCGCGACCAAGCACAGCGAGCGCGTGCGCACGGCGTTGCGCGGCAGGCAGTCCGGCACCGTGCTGGTGTCCGACGTGGACGCGGGCCTGCGGGTGGTGGACGTGTACGCCGCCGAGCACCTGGAGGTCCAGACGGCGGACGCCCGCGAGGTCGCCGCCCGCGTGCGCGCGGCGGGCGCGATCTTCGTGGGGCCGCACTCGCCGGTGTCGCTGGGCGACTACTGCGCGGGCTCCAACCACGTGCTGCCCACCGGCGGGTGCGCGCGGCACTCGTCCGGCCTGTCGGTGCAGACGTTCCTGCGCGGCATCCACGTGGTCGACTACAGCGAGGACGCGCTGCGCGAGGTCGCGTCGCACGTCGTGGCGCTGGCCGAGGCCGAGGACCTGCCCGCGCACGGCCAGGCCGTCACGGCGAGGTTCCGCGGATGACGCCGACCCGTTCACGCCCCGTCGCCGCGCTCGTCCCGGCGGGGGCGTCATGAGGCGCGGCATCGGTTCGCGGGTGGAGCTGAGCGACCTCCCCCTGCGCGACGACCTGCGCGGCCGCACGCCGTACGGCGCACCGCAGCTCGACGTGCCCGTCCGGTTGAACACGAACGAGAACCCGTACCCGCCCACGCCCGCCTTGGTGGAGGACGTGGTGCGGGAGGTCGCGGCGGTCGCGGGCGAGCTGCACCGCTACCCGGACCGCGACGCGGTGGCGCTGCGCGAGGACCTGGCCGCCTACCTGACCTCGTCCACCGGGGTGCCGCTGACGTCGGCGAACGTGTGGGCGGCCAACGGGTCCAACGAGGTGCTGCAGCAGATCCTCCAGGCGTTCGGCGGGCCGGGCCGGTCGGCGCTGGGCTTCGAGCCGTCGTACTCGATGCACCCGATCATCGCGGCGGGCACGCGCACGGAGTGGGCGCCGACGCCCCGCCGCGCGGACTTCTCGCTGGACGTCGAGCGCGCCGCCGCGATCATCGTCGAGCGGGCGCCGGACGTGGTGTTCGTGACCAGCCCGAACAACCCGACCGGGCAGAGCCTGCCGCTCGACGACCTGCGCGTGCTGATCGAGGCCGCGCCCGGGATGGTCGTGGTGGACGAGGCGTACGTCGAGTTCTCCTCGCGGCCGAGCGCGGTCGCGCTGCTGGACGAGCACCCGGCGAAGCTGATCGTCAGCCGGACCATGAGCAAGGCGTTCGCGTTCGCGGGCGGGCGGCTGGGCTACCTCGCCGCCGCGCCCGCCGTCGTGGACGCGTTGCAGCTCGTGCGGCTGCCGTACCACCTGTCGGTGCTGACGCAGGCGGCGGCGCGGGCCTCGCTGCGGCACGCGGCGGAGACCCTGGGGTCGGTGGCCCGGTTGGCGGCCGAGCGGGACCGGGTGGTGGACTCGTTGGCGGGGATGGGCTTCTCGGTCGTGCCGAGCGACGCGAACTTCGTGCTGTTCGGCTGGTTCGAGGACGCGCACGCCACGTGGCGTTCATATCTGGAACGCGGCGTGCTGATCCGGGACGTCGGCATCACCGGGCACCTCCGGGTGACGGTCGGCACCCCGGACGAGAACGACGCGTTCCTCGCGGCGAGCAAGGAGGTTGGCCGGTGAGCCGGGTCGGCAAGGTGGAGCGGACCACCAGGGAGTCGTCGGTGCACGTCGAGATCGACCTCGACGGCACCGGGAAGGTCGAGATCGACACGGGTGTGCCGTTCTACGACCACATGCTGACCGCGCTGGGCGTGCACGGGTCGTTCGACCTGGTCGTCCGGGCGACCGGCGACGTGCAGATCGACGCGCACCACACCGTCGAGGACGTGGCGATCGTGCTCGGCCAGGCGTTGCGGGAGGCGTTGGGCGACAAGGCGGGCATCCGCCGGTTCGGCGACGCGTGGATCCCGATGGACGAGACGCTGGCGCACGCGGCGGTGGACGTGTCCGGGCGGCCGTACTGCGTGCACGTGGGCGAGCCGGAGCAGTTCAACGCCTTCACCATCGGCGGCAACTACCCGTTCGTGCTGAACCGGCACGTGTTCGACTCGCTGGCGTTCCACGCGGGCATCGCGCTGCACGTGCGGGTGGAGTACGGGCGCGACCCGCACCACATCACCGAGGCGCAGTTCAAGGCGATCGCCAGGGCGCTGCGCGCGGCCGTCGAACCCGATCCTCGCGTGGGTGGCGTCCCGTCCACCAAGGGCGTCCTGTAGTGCCCAAGGAGTACGTGGTCATCGGCCTGCTGGCCCTCGCGGGCTTCCTGGCGGGCGGCGTCTACAGCACCTGGAAGACGGCCCGGGGCCTGGCGATCGTCCTGGTCGTCCTGGCCCTGGTCGCGGTGGGCGCCGCCGTCACCTGGCTCCTCTGACCGACCTGCGCGTCCACCTCCCGAGCGTTGAACCCGGGTGTTCCGAACGTAGGACTCTCGCGACCTGGACGTAGGACTCTCGCGAGAGTCCTA
>NZ_JBFAAX010000162.1:8711-11926 GCF_040639995.1 Actinosynnema sp. NPDC023658
CGAACCGCGGCATGCACAGCCAGTCGATCGACCCGTCCCGCCCCACCAGAGCCGCCGTCTACGTCCAGGTCACGCGTGTCCTACGTCCAGGTCACGCGTGTCCTACGTCCAGGGTGTTCGAAGTGAACGCTCGGGCGCGTCGGCGGCCGTTCGGGACGGCCGACTTGGCTGTCTGCGTATGGTTGGTCACATGTCGTCACCGGCTCAGGCCACCATCACCGTCGGTCGCCCTCGGGAGCGGGCCGACGCCGCACGCAACCGGGCTCGCGTGCTCGCCGCCGCGGAAGAGGTGTTCGCCGCCGCCGGTGGCTCGGTCGGCGTGACGATGGAGGACATCGCGCGGGCCGCGGGCGTGGGTCGGGCGACGCTCTACCGGCGCTACCCGGACACGACGTCGATCGCGCAGGCGCTGCTGGACGAGCACGAGTCCGGCATCCAGGAGCGCATCCTCACCGGCCCGCCGCCGCTGGGCCCGGGAGCGCCGCCGGACGAGCGGCTGGCCGCGTTCTACCGGACGATGGTCGGCCTGCTGGAACGGCACCTGCACCTGGTGCTCGGCGCGGAGACGGGCCGGGCGCGGTTCCGGGCGGGCGCCTACGGGTTCTGGCGGCGGCACGTGGCCTCGCTGGTGGACGGTGCGCCGGCGGCCGTGGTGGACGCCCTGATGGCGCCGCTGGCCCCCGAGGTCTACCAGTACCAAAGACAGGTGCGCGGCCTCGGCCCGGACGAGGTGGTCGCGGGCCTCGACTGGCTCACGAGACGAGTTCTCGCAGGTAGTTAGGCGGCACGGCGGGAGCCAGCCACACGCCGTTCGCGCTCACCCGGAACTCGTGCCCGTCGGCGGCCATCGCCGCGGCGTCGACCACGAGCACCACCGGCTTCCCCCGGCGTGACCCGACCCGCACCGCCGTCTCGACGGTCGCGGACAGGTGCACGTCGTGCCGGGCCATCGGCCGCAGCCCGTCCCGGAGGATGTCGGGCAGGAACCGGCCCACCGTCCCGTGGTACAGCTCGGCGGGCGGCTCGGTGACGGGCAGGTCCAGCTCCACCGCGACGGTGTGCCCCTGGCTGGCCCGGATGCGCCCGTCGACGACCTCGTACCGCTTCTTGTCGTTGCGCTCGACCACTTCGAGCACCTGCGCCCGGCTCACGCCCAGTGCGCGCACGAACTCGTCCAGGTCCACCCAGCCCGCCGGGTCCAGGGTCAGCCCGAGCCGGCCCGGGTCGTGGCGGAGGTGCTTCGACATCCGCTTGGACAAGCGGGTCACGTCCTTCTCTTGCACGAACCCAGTGCAGCACGGCGGCACAACCGGATTTCAGGTGCCGCCCTCGACGGCGGGCTTGAGCTTGGGTGCGCCGGGGCCGTCCGCGGCCTGCTCGTCGTCGAAGTTGTGCAGGAAGCAGCTGCGCAGCGACAGGCACCCGCAGCCGATGCACGACGTCAGCCGGTCGCGCAGCCGGCGCAGCGCGTCGATCCGGGCGTCCAGCTCCACCTGCCAGCTCGCGGAGAGCCTGCTCCAGTCGGACTTCGTCGGCGTGCGGTTGTCCGGCAGCGTCGCGAGCGCGGCGTGCACGTCCTCCAGCGACAGCCCGACCCGCTGCGCGGTGCGGATGAACGCCAACCGCCGCAGCACGTGCCGCGGGTACCGGCGCTGGTTGCCCGCCGTGCGCTCGGAGGTGATCAGCCCCCGTTCCTCGTAGAACCGCAGCGCGGTGTGCGGCACGCCGCTGCGCTCGGCCACCTGACCGATGGTCAACATCTCCGGCAACTTGCTCACGTGCGCATCTTATGGGTTGACCTCGACCTAAGTCGAAGTTGTTGGGTAGGTCCATGGCGGTCAAGGGGAAGTCGGGGTTCGGGGCGCTGCCCGCGATGTTCCGGCGGATGACGGGGGACGAGAAGCACGAGTGGGCGGCGGCGTCCACGCTGGACGTGCTGTGGGTGCTCTACGACCGGGTGCTGGACGTCTCGCCGGACCGGGTGGACGACCCGGACCGCGACCGGTTCCTGCTGTCCAAGGGGCACGGGCCGATGGCGTACTACGCCGTGCTGGCCGCGAAGGGATACCTCGAACCATCCACGTTGGACACCTGGACGGCGTGGGACTCGCCGCTGGGGCTGCACCCGGACCGGGTGCTGGTCAAGGGGGTGGAGATCGGCAGCGGCTCGCTGGGGCACGGCCTGCCGATCGCCGTCGGCACCGCGCTCGGCCTGCGCCTGCAACGGCGGACCGCGCGCACGTTCGTGCTGGTCGGTGACGCGGAGCTGGACGAGGGCAGCAACCACGAGGCGATCGCGCTGGCCGGGCGGCTCGGCCTGGACCGGCTCGTCGCGGTGGTGGTGGACAACGCGTCCGGCACGCACGGCTGGCCCGGCGGGGTGGCGAAGCGGTTCGAGGTCGAGGGCTGGCAGACGTCCACTGTGGACGGACGGGACCACGACGCCCTCCACCGGGCGTTCACGCAGGACCACCCCGGCCGGCCGTTGGTCGTGGTGGCGGAGATCGGTGAGGGGGAGCGATGAGGTCGATGCGCCAGGTGTTCGTGGACACCGTCGAGGACGCGATGCGGCACGACCCGCGGATCGCGGTCGTGCTGGCCGAGATCTCGCGCGACGCGTTCGCGCCGCACGAGCGGGTGATCAACGTCGGCATCCGCGAGCAGGCCATGGTCGGCGTGGGGGCGGGGCTGGCGCTGGCCGGGATGCGCCCGGTGGTGCACACCTACGCGCCGTTCCTGGTCGAGCGGCCGTTCGAGCAGGTCAAGCTGGACTTCGGGCACCAGGACGTGGGCGGGGTGCTGGTCGGCATCGGCGGCTCCTACGACGACCCGGCGTCGGGCCGCACGCACCAGGCGCCCGGCGACGTGGCGCTGTTCGACACCCTGCCCGGCTGGGCGGTGCGCGTGCCGGGGCACCCGGACGAGGTCGGGCCGGTCGTCCGGGACGCGCTGGCGGGCGACGACCGCGTCTACATCCGGCTCTCGCTGCGGCACAACGCCGCGCCGCACCCGGTGGTCGAGGGGTTCACCGAGGTGCGGCGCGGCAGGCGCGGTGTGGTGGTGGCGGTCGGGCCGGTGCTCGACACCGTGCTCGCCGCCACCCGGGACGCGGACGTGACCGTGCTCTACGCGACCACCGTGCGGCCGTTCGACGTGGCGGGGCTCCAGGCGGCGGTGCGGCGGGCCGACCGGGCCGACGTGCTGCTGGTCGAGCC
>NZ_JBFAAX010000163.1:0-11890 GCF_040639995.1 Actinosynnema sp. NPDC023658
GGCGCGGCCCCCCCCCCCCACGGGGCGCGCGGGGGGGGTCCCCCGGCCCAGCCCGGCCAGCCCGGCCAGCGCAGCCCTGCGCAGCCCGGCCCGGCCATGCGAGTGCCTGCCCGGCCGTGCCGATCGCCCGCAGCCGCCATCCGCACCCACGCCGGCCGCACGCTCCACCGCCAGCCACAGCCCGCCGCCAGCCGCCGCCGCCGACGCGCACCCCCGCGACGGCGACCGCGACAACGACGGCGACGGCGACGGCGACCCCGGCAGGAAGCGGGCGAGAGCGGGACCAGTCCCCGGTGGTCGGGGATAGAACCGGCTCATGCGCCGATATGCCGCCGTTCTCGCAACGCTTCCCCTGCTCCTCCTGGCCGCTTGCGGCGGTGGGGACCCTGGCGCGCAGCCGCCACCGGCGTCCTCCGCCGCCACGACCGACGTGACGACCGACGCGACCCCCGCCACGACGGCACCCGAGACGTCCACGACACCCACGGCGACCACCAGCCCGGCAACTCCCGCACCGCCCAGCTCGAACGTCGACGACTGCTTCGACGGCGACTGCACCCTGCTACTGACCGGACCGGTGGAGGTTCCGCTGGACGCCGCGACCTTCTACTACTCGTCCATGCATGTCACGGAGATCAGCCCCGACACCCTCTCCTACTACGTCCCCTACCCCGACGGCGGCGGCACGCAGTCGACCATCGGTGCGGGGCTCGGCAGCGGGGAGTTCGGGTTCCAGGGTCAGCCGTCGATCAGGGTCGGCCTGGTGGTGGTCGACGGGACGCCCGCGCTGGTCCTCCAGCCCGGCGCGGCCGCCTGAAGCCGCAGCACTGCGGATTTGTAGGAAGCCACAACGGTAAACCTCATACCGATCGTGCTTCTGGTGCGCACAACCAGGGCGGATTCACGCTCGCGCAAGTATCGTCAATCTCTTGTGCGGTTCATCGAAGGGCATCGGCCCAGCTACGACCTGACCTACGACGACGTCTTCCTCGTCCCCGGCCGATCGGCCGTCGAGTCGAGGTTCGGCGTCGACCTGTCGACCTCCGACGGAACGGGGGCGACGATCCCGATCGTGGTCGCGAACATGACCGCGGTGGCGGGACGGCGCATGGCGGAGACCGTGGCCCGGCGCGGGGGCCTGGTGGTGCTCCCCCAGGACGTCGCGCCGGAAGCGGTCGCGGAGATCGTCGGGTGGGTGAAGGCGCGGCACACCGTGTGGGACACCCCGCTGACGCTGCACCCCGGCGACTCGGTCGCGGACGCGGTCAACCTGCTGCACAAGCGGGCGCACGGGGCGGTGGTCGTGATCGACGACGACGGTCGCCCGACCGGTGTCGTGGACGAGGCGGCGTGCGCGGGCGTCGACCGGTTCACCCGGTTGCACGACGTGGCGGACGACCGGATCCTCACCCTTCCGTTGGACACCTCCCCGCGTGACGTCTTCGACCGCCTCAACGGCGGCACGCAGCGGGTCGCGCTCGGGGTCGACGCGGACGGCCGGCTGCGCGGGGTGATGACGAGCCTGGGCGCGTTGCGCGCGGACGTCTACCAACCCGCCCTGGACAGCGCGGACAGGCTGCGCGTCGCCGCCGCGATCGGCGTGAACGGCGACGTCACCGCCAAGGCCGAGCAGCTGCTGCAGGCCGGCGTCGACACCCTCGTCGTGGACACCGCCCACGGTCACCAGGAGAAGATGCTCGCCGCCCTCAAGGCCGTCCGCGAGGCCCGCCCGGCGGTCCCCGTCGTCGCCGGCAACGTGGTCACCGCCGACGGCGTCCGCGACCTGGTCGAAGCGGGCGCGGACATCGTCAAGGTCGGTGTCGGCCCCGGCGCGATGTGCACCACCCGCATGATGACCGGCGTCGGACGCCCGCAGTTCTCCGCCGTCGCCGAGTGCGCCGCGGAGGCCCGCAGGCTCGGCCGGCACGTCTGGGCGGACGGCGGCGTCCGGCACCCGCGCGACGTCGCCCTCGCCCTCGCCGCAGGCGCGTCCAGCGTCATGATCGGCTCCTGGTTCGCCGGCACCTACGAGTCGCCCGGCGACCTGCAGCGCGACGAGCAGGGCCGGCTGTACAAGGAGTCGTTCGGGATGGCGTCCAAGCGGGCCGTGTCCGCGCGCACCCGCACCGACAACGCGTTCGACCGCGCCAAGAAGGGCCTGTTCGAGGAGGGCATCTCCACCTCGCGCATGCGCCTGGACCCGCAGAGCCCGGGCGTGGAGGACCTGCTCGACTCCATCACGGCGGGCGTGCGCAGCTCCTGCACCTACGCGGGCGCGCAGACGCTGGAGGAGTTCCACGCCAAGGCCACGCTCGGCGTGCAGAGCGCGGCCGGGTTCGCCGAGGGCCGGCCCCTGCCCTCCGGCTGGTGACGGCCCACCCGACAACCACCCGACCCGACCGCCGGACCGGGTGGCCACCCGACCCGGTGACGGTCCGTCGTCGGCACGCCCGCGTCCCCGGATCTGCCTAGGCTGACCCGGTGGACGCTGCCGTGGCGGTGACGGACCTGGTGAAGGTCTACAAGAGCGGTCGGGCACCGGCCGTCGACGGGTTGAGCTTCACGGTCCGCCGGGGCGAGGTGTTCGGCCTGCTCGGCCCCAACGGCGCGGGCAAGACGACCACCGTGGGCGTGCTGACGACCAGGGTCCGGCCGACCTCCGGCACGGCCCTGGTGGAGGGCGTGGACGTGGTCGCGGACTCGCAGCGGGCGCGGCAACTGCTCGCGGTCGTGCCGCAGCGCAACAACCTCGACCGCGCGCTGAACGTCCGGCAGAACCTGCTGTTCCACGCCGCCTACCACGGCATCGGCCGGGCCGAGCGGACCCGGTTGGCCGACGAGGTGCTGGAGCGGATGGGCCTGCGCGACCACGCCAAGAGCCTGGTGGACACGTTGTCCGGCGGCCAGGCGCAGCGGCTGATGATCGCCCGCGCGCTGATGCACCGGCCGAAGGTGCTGTTCCTGGACGAGCCGTCGACCGGGCTGGACCCGCAGGCACGGCTGTTCGTGCACGACCGGGTCGCCGCCCTGCACGCGGACGGCGTCACGGTCGTGCTCACGACGCACGACATGGACGAGGCGCAGAAGCTGTGCGACCGGGTCGGCATCGTCGACCACGGCAAGCTGCTGGCCCTCGACGCGCCCGCCGAGCTGACCCGGACCCTGCCCGGCAGCACGACGCTCAGCGTCACCGTCACCTTGAACGGCGACGGCCCCGAAGTGGTGAACGCGGGGTTGGGCGCGGTCGACGGCGTGCAGCGCGTCGAGCACGTGGGGGACGTGTTCCGCCTCTACACCGACGTCGCGCCCGCCGTGGCGCTGCCGGAGGTGCTGCGGACCCTCGAACGGCTCGGCACACCGGTCACCGACCTGTCGATCGGCAGACCGAGCCTGGAGGACGTCTTCATCCACCTGACCGGCCGGGAGCTGCGATGACGTCGCTGCGCACGTTCCGCGCGATCCTGTGGCGGGACGTCTTCGTCACCGGCCGGGAGCTGCCGAGCTTCCTCGCCCAGGTGATCATCCAGCCGTTCTTCATCCTGTTCATCTTCGCGAAGGTGCTCGGTGACATCGGGTTCGTGCAGGACGACTTCGCCGCCGTGCTGCTGCCCGGGATCGTGGCGATGAACGGGTTCCTCGGCGCGCTGCAGAACACCACGCTGCCACTGGTGCTGGACTTCTCGTGGACGCGGGAGATCGAGGACCGGCTGCTGGCGCCCATCCCGATCCCGCTGGTCGCGGTGGAGAAGATGGTGTTCGGCGCGGTGCGCGGCCTGCTCGCGGCGGTGCTGATGATCCCGATCGGGTTCGTGATGCTGGACATCAGCTGGCCCGCGTCCGGCCTGCCCACGGCGCTGCTGGTGATCGTCCTGGGGTCGTTGGCGGGCGCGGCGGTGGGCATGGTCATCGGCACGTCGGTGTCGCCGCGGCACATCACGGTCATGTTCGCGGTGATCCTGACGCCGCTGCTGTTCACCGGCTCGGCGCAGTTCCCGTGGCCCGCGCTGGACGGCCTGCGCTGGTTCCAGGTGGTGTGCGCGCTGAACCCGCTCACCTACGTCAGCGAGGGGATGCGGGCGGTGCTCGTGCCGGGCGTCGAGCACATCCCGCTGTGGGTGTGCTTCGTGGTGCTGGTGGCGGCGATCCTGGGCTTCGGGGCGCTGGGGATGCGCGGTTTCCTGCGCCGCGCCCTCGACTAGCCCGACCGGCTCCCCCGAACGGCCTGCTCGACCGACCCGGCTCGGCCGGCAGGACGTCGGCACCGGCCCGATGATCGGGCGATGAGCACCTCCACCGCACCCCGCCCCTCCGCCCGGCACACCGGCTCACGGGTGTGGCACGGCGTGCTGGCGGCCGTGATCGCCGCGTCGCTGACCACCCAGCTGGTGCTGCTGTTCACCGGGGGGACGGACGTCAACTCCGGCGACGCCCAGGCCCCGGTCACGATCGGCGTGCGGCTGGTCCGCCTGTTCAGCTACTTCACGATCCAGAGCAACCTGTTCGTGCTGGTCGTGGCCGTCACGCTGGCGTTGCGCCCCGCCCGGGACGGTCGCGGCTGGCGCGTGGCGCGGCTGGACGCCCTGCTCGGCATCACGATCACCGGGGTCGTGTACGCGATCCTGCTCGCACCCCTGGTTCACCCCGTCGGTGTGGCCTGGTGGGTGAACCTGGGCTTCCACCGCCTCGCGCCGTTGCTGGCCGTGCTCGGCTGGCTGCTGTTCGGGCCCCGACCGCGCCTCGACCGGGCGACGGTCGCCAGGGCGCTGCTCATCTGGCCCGTGCTGTGGATCGCCTACACGTTCGTCCACGGCGCGCTCACCGACTGGTACCCGTACCCGTTCCTCGACGCCGCGGAGCTGGGCTTCGGCGCCGCGCTGCGCAACGCCGTGCTGGTGCTGGTGGTCGCCGCGGTCCTCGCCTGGGTCGCGTGGGCCGTCGACCGCGGCCTGAAACCGGCTCCGGGGGCCTCCCCCGCCACGGCAGCCGCGGCGGGGAAGGCCCCCGGAGGTCAGGAGGCGTAGTCCTCCAGCATCTCGGTCACCAGGGCGGCGATCGGTGAGCGCTCCGACCGCGTCAACGTGACGTGCGCGAACAGCGGGTGCCCCTTCAGCTTCTCGATGACCGCCGCCACCCCGTCGTGCCGCCCGACGCGCAGGTTGTCGCGCTGCGCGACGTCGTGGGTGAGCACGACCCGCGAGTTGGTGCCCAACCGCGACAGCACGGTGAGCAGCACGTTGCGCTCCAGCGACTGCGCCTCGTCCACGATCACGAACGAGTCGTGCAGCGACCGGCCGCGGATGTGGGTCAGCGGCATGACCTCCAGCATCCCGCGGTCCATGACCTCCTCGACGACGTCCTGGCTGACCAGCGCGCCGAGGGTGTCGAACACCGCCTGCGCCCACGGCTGCATCTTCTCGCTCTCGGAGCCCGGCAGGTAGCCCAGCTCCTGGCCGCCCACCGCGTACAGCGGCCGGAAGACCACGACCTTGCGGTGCTGGCGGCGTTCCATGACCGCCTCCAGGCCCGCGCACAGCGCGAGCGCCGACTTCCCGGTGCCGGCTCGTCCGCCCAGCGAGACGATGCCGACCTCGGTGTCCAGCAGCAGGTCCAGGGCCACCCGCTGCTCGGCGGACCGGCCGTGCAGCCCGAACGCCTCCCGGTCGCCGCGCACCAGCCGGACCTGCTTGTCCGACGTGACCCGGCCCAGCGCGCTCGACGTGCCCGCCAACAGGCGCAGGCCGCTGTGGCACGGCAGCTCCGCGACGTGCGCCAGGTCGAACAGCGCCGGGTCGATCACCGTGTCGCGGTACAGCGCGTCCACCACGGACTGGTCGACGTCCACGTCGGACATCCCGGAGTACCCCGACAGCGTGACGTCGTGGGCCCGGTACTCCTCCGCGGCCAGGCCGACCGCGCCCGCCTTGACCCGCAGCGGCATGTCCTTGGTGACCAGCGTGACGGTGTTGCCCTCGGCCGCGAGGTTGAGCGCGCAGGCCAGTATCCGGGCGTCGTTGGAGTCCGTGCGGAAACCCGCGGGCAGCACCTCCGGGTCGGAGTGGTTGAGCTCGACGCGCAGCGTGCCGCCGTTCTCGCCGATCGGGACCGGGTGGTCCAACCTGCCGTGCCGCAGCCGCAGGTCGTCGAGCAGGCGCAACGCCTCCCGGGCGAACCAACCCAGCTCCGGGTGGTGCCGCTTGCCCTCCAGCTCGCTGATCACCACGAGCGGCAGCACGACCTCGTGCTCCGCGAACCGCGTGGTGGCCAGGGGGTCGGAGAGCAGCACGGACGTGTCCACCACGTACGTGTTGGTCGTCGGCGCGTCAGGGCGCCCGGAAGTGCTGCGCGATGAGCCTGAGGAACGGCTCGCGGGTCGTCGTGCGTTCACGGCAACTCCCTCACGAACGCGGCACCCGCGTCCGCTCCTCGCTGGGCCAGGCACCACCCCGATCGATCGGCACGCCGTCTAGCTCAGGCGCACCGACCACGAGGGCCGGGTGCCGGCCCCCTCGCGCACACCGCCACGATCAGGGCCTCCCTGCGCGGTCCGCAGTGGACGCGTCCCGCCAACCGGAAGTTACCTCCGCCGGTCCCTCTTATGCAGGCAGCCACACAGGTGATTCGCCAAGTCGTCACCTCACCGCAAACTGGCGAAAGAGGGCAGTTCCGGGTGCTCCCGGACGACCCGGGACCGTCACATCGGCGCAACGCGGTGTCGTCCATGCAGCTCAGAGGGGGTGTGATCGGCCGCGCGGACCCGGTCACCCAGGGTCGCGGGACAGCCAGGGCACAGCCGCCTGGACCTCGGCGGTCAACGCCGCCGGTACCAGCGGTTCGTCGAGGAGTCGCAGGTAGCGGTCACCGAGGGTGTCCGCCGGTGCGCGGAGGTCGAGCCAGGCGCGGAGCAGGCGCACCCCCTCCACGTACGTCGTCGTGTACGCCCGCCACAGAGGGTGACCGAGGAACTGCAACATGTGACGAGCACGACGTTCGGGGATCAGCAGCCAGCG
Organism: Actinosynnema sp. NPDC023658; assembly: GCF_040639995.1. Lineage (NCBI taxonomy): Bacteria > Bacillati > Actinomycetota > Actinomycetes > Pseudonocardiales > Pseudonocardiaceae > Actinosynnema > Actinosynnema sp. NPDC023658. The sequence continues at coordinate 7,008 of NZ_JBFAAX010000163.1, forward strand.
GCACAGGAAGTCCACGACGTCATCCGGGTGGGCACGGCGGTCGTGCAGCATCAGGGCGGCGTCCTGGCGCACCGTGAGCAGCCCGGACAGCGCGTTCTCGACCCGTTCGGCCTGCTCGCCGTCCATCCGCAGGCCCAGGTCGGCCATGATCTCCTCCGCCCAGGGGCCCCAGCCCGCGCCGACGGCGGCGTGCAGGCCGAGCTCGGCCATGCCCTCGGCCATCAGGCACTGCGGGGTGTTGATCAGGAACAACGCCTGCTCGGCGTGCCCGCGCTTGCCGACCAGCCCCACCTCCTTGCGGCAGTGCTCGGTGTGGTGGCCGGGGTAGGACTCGTGCGCCACCAGGTGCGGCAGGTTCGACATCCGGTGCCCCAGGTCGGCGTTGATCGCCACCCGCGACCGGAACCCGCCCAGGTAGTAGTTGAAGCCGCTCCACGGCTTGTCGGTGACGACCTCGTACTCCACCACCTCGTGCGCGGGCAGCTCGAACCGCTGCCGCACGCGGTCGCGCAGCGCGCTCGACAGGGCGTGCACGGTCTCCTTCAGCCTGCCCGGCGGCACGGCGTCCGCCGCCCGGTACCCGGCGAGCCGCTCGACCAGCGTGCCGGGGCCGGGCAGCACCTCGTCCAGCCCGGCGTGCGCGCGGCGGTAGGTGTCGGGGTGGCCGGGCGCGATGTCGACCTGGAAGTACGCCCGCACCTCGTCCACGAAGCCGACGCGCACCCCGGCCAGCTTGCGCGCGATCGTCTCGACCGCCACCAGGTGCGCGTCCAGGAACCGCTTGCGCTCCGGCTCCAGGTCGGTGCCCGGCAGCTCGCGGCGCAGCAGCGCGGCGTGCCTGCCCAGCGCCACCGGGTGCGGCTTCGGCTCGCCCTCCACCGCGCGGCGCAGCGCCCGGTCGCCCGTGAACGAGTCGACCAAGCCGGGCGAGAGCCGGTCCAGCCGGAGCCCGAGCATCAGGTACTCGCGCACGATTCGGTCGCCGTCCATGAACCGGAGACCCTACGAGATGAACGGCCGATCTACCACACGCCCACCGCGCCGACGATTCGTGATGCGGAAAGACACCGTAACGAGGGACAGGCGCGATCGACGGTTCACACAATGGTGTTATGGAGATCCATAGGGGGGAGGTGGTTGGGTAGTTTGCGCTCAGACCATCAACATCCGGGCTTCCGAGCAGCGCTGGATCGACCGGGGGAACCCCCTGAAGAGGAGTGTGAAGTGCTGAAGAAGGCGAGCACCGTTGCCGCGGTCGTGGCGGGAATGATGCTGGTGGGCGCTCCGGCATTCGCCTTGTCCGGCGAGCCCCACGAGCACGGCCACGGTAACGGGCACGGGCACAGCGGCGACAACGGGCACGAGTCGCTCTGGACGCACGAAAGCGAGAACGGCGACACGGTCGACCAGTTCGGCCTGCTGAACTTCGGCAACGACTCGGACGTGGCGAGCAACCTCAACGTCTGCGAGACCGAGGTCAACGTCATCGGCATCCCGGTGTTGTCGCAGAACGACGAGAACGCCTGCGTCAACACGGACAACGACGACTGACCCACCCGTTCCCCGAAGCCTGACGACGCGCCCGAGCCGCCCGGCACCACCAGCGGAGCGGGCGCGGCGCGCAAGCCACCGCAAAACAGTTATTCGAATGGGTGGCAGTAGGACGTGACGTGATGTCGGAACAAGCCCGAGAGCCAAACTAAAAAGACATTGCGTTCACACGATGGTGTCAGCCGGATGCAATCCACAACGCAAGCCGGTAAATTACCGAAGCGAGGGCATACCGCCTGAGCCGCCAGACTCCCTGAATGCTCGCCATCGACGAGCGAGGTTGGGCGTCACACTAATTCCCCACTAGAGGAGTGTGTTCTATATGTTCAAGAAGGCAGGCGCCGTCGCCATCGCCGCGGCTGGTCTCATGTTGCTGGGCTCTCCCGCGTTCGCGACTCCGCACTCGGAGGACTTCGGCGACGACTACACCGCGGTCGGCGAGTTCCACAACTACTACGACGCCGAGGCGCCCGGCGGCGACTACGCCGACCAGTTCGGTCTGATCAACTTCGGCAACGACTCGGACCTGTTGAGCAACATCAACATCTGCGAGACCGAGGTCAACGTCATCGCGATCCCGATCCTGTCGCAGAACGACGAGAGCCTCTGCATCAACACGGACGACGACGGCAACAGCGACACCGGCCAGAACCTGCACGACTGAGTCCGGTCGGATCCGCAAGGGCGGCGCACCTCCGGGTGCGCCGCCCTTGGGCGTTGTCCGGGTCCGGGTGGGTCAGCGGAATCGTTCGGGCGCGTCGCGCTCAGGAGCCGAAGCGGCGGTGCCGGATGGCGTAGTCGCGCAGGGCCCGCAGGAAGTCGGTGCGGCGGAACTCGGGCCAGTAGGCCTCGCAGAACCAGAACTCCGAGTGCGCCGACTGCCACAGCATGAAACCGGACAGCCGCTGCTCGCCCGAGGTGCGGATGAGCAGGTCGGGGTCGGGCTGGCCGGACGTGTAGAGGTGCTCCGCGATGTGGTCGACGTCGAGGACCTCGGCCAGCTCCTCGATCGTGCCGCCCGACTCGGCGTGCTTCTGGAGCAATTTGCGGACCGCGTCCGCGATCTCCTGCCGGCCGCCGTAGCCGACCGCGACGTTGACCTCCAGGCCGGTGCGGGACTTGGTGCGCAGCGCCGCCGCGGACAGCCGGGCGGCGGTCTCGGTGGGCAGCATGTCCAGCGCGCCGACGTGCCGGATGCGCCACGGGTTACCCGGCTCCGCGAGCTCGTCGACGATGTCGGCGATGATGTCGAGCAGCGGCCCCAGCTCCTCGGACGGCCGGTTGAGGTTGTCCGTGGACAGCATCCACAGCGTCACCACCTCGACCTCGGCCTCGCGGCACCAGGTCAGCAGTTCGAGGATCTTGCGCGCGCCGGCGCGGTGGCCGTGCGCGACGTCGGTGAAGCCCGCCTCCTTGGCCCAGCGGCGGTTGCCGTCGAGCACGACGCCGACGTGCCGTGGTCGTTGCTTGCCGTCGAGCCACCGGTTCAGCCGGTACTCGTAGACCGGTAGGAGGAGCTTGTCCTTGATGCGCTCGCGAAGACCCACGCTGGAAGAGCGTACGCCGGGTGGGCTCGGTCACGCCGTCGTGTGCTGACCGGGTCACCTACGCTCCCGTAACCTCAGCGGGGTGACCACGTCGACTCATCCCCAGCCGCCCGAGCCCGCCCTGCGGCCTCGCCTGCGGGGTTGGCTGCACCTCTGGTCGTTCGTCGTGTCCGTGGCGACGGGTGCGACACTGATCGCCCTGGCCGCGGCCACCGTGTCCGCCAAGGCCGCGCTCGCCACGTCCGTGTACGGGGTGACCGTCGTCGGCCTGTTCGGCGTGAGCGCGCTGTACCACCGGGTGAACTGGGTCAGCGTGAAGGCCCGCACGTGGATGAAGCGCCTCGACCACTCGATGATCTTCGTGTTCATCGCGGGCACCTACACGCCGTTCGCGATGCTGGCGATGCCGCCCCGGACGGGCAACGTGGTGCTGCTCGTGGTGTGGCTCGGCGCGCTGGGCGGCGTGACGCTGAAGCTGGCCTGGCCGCACGCCCCGAGGTGGCTCGGGGTGCCGATCTACATCGCCCTGGGCTGGGTGGCGGTGTTCGTGCTGCCCGACCTGCTGCACCACGTGGGCGTCGCCGCCCTGGTCCTGCTGCTGGTCGGCGGCCTGCTGTACACGGCGGGCGCGGTGTTCTACGCGTCGCGCTGGCCCAACCCCTGGCCGCAGGTCTTCGGCTACCACGAGTTCTTCCACGCGGCCACGGTGGTGGCGGCGCTGTGCCACTACATCGCCATCTGGTTCGCGATCTACTCCTGACCAGCGTTTTTACTCTCTAGACCCCTCTGTTTTCCATGATCAGGCCGTCCCCGTGGAAACGCGGTGGCTTGATCGGGCCGTAGGACGTGAGGCGCAGGGCACCGCGGGTGGAGCCCCCGTTCCCCGAGGAGCGGGGAACGGGGGTTCTCACGCCAGGTCCGGGCCTTGGGCGCGCAGGTCGTCGACCCTGGTCATCGCTTCACGCAGGTCGGTCAGCCAGCTGTCGGCGTGCTCCCCGACCAGCCGCACGGCCCACGCCAGCGCCTCCGAGCGCGACCTCGCCACACCGGCCGCGACGAGGGTGTCCAGCACCATCCGCTCGGGCTGCCGCAGCCTGGTCATCACCGGCACCGACAGGGTGGTGAACAGCTCCTCCGTGCCACCGAGCCGGGCACCCCAGGCGACCTTGCGCCGGTAGCGGTGCTCGGCCTGGCGGGCGATCTCGATCCGCTCGTCCCTGGTCTGCTCGCGGAACCTGGTGATCCGGCCCGACTCGGCCCCCGCCCGTTCGGCGTCGTCCGCGAACTCGCCCTCCAGCGCGGGCAGCGTGCCGACGACCAGGATCTCCTCCCGGTCGACCGTCACCACCGGCGCTCCGGTGAACCAGCCGTCGGGCAGCCTGCCGCTGAACCAGGCCGCCGCGTCGTCCGCCGGCGGCTGCTCGGTCTGCTGCCAGCCCCCTCTGCCGCCCCATCCACGTCGCATCACGCACCACCTTGATTACATGATTACAGTGATGCTGACGCTACGCGTGCAACGCACAAAAGAGCAGGTCGGTTCGCTAGCGGTGGACAACGAGGGCTTGGGCCAGGTCCTCCACCGACGTCACGGGCCGGTCGCACACGTAGCCGCGGCACACGTACGCCGCCGCCCGGCCGTCCACGAGCGGTCGGTCGGCCAGCAACGGCGCGGAGTCCGGCGCACCGGACACCACCACCCCGCCTCCGTGCACACCCGTCCACGCGGCGCTCACCAGGTCCGGCGCGTCACCGACCACGGCGACCTGCACCGGACCCAGCGCCAAC
>NZ_JBFAAX010000164.1:0-11869 GCF_040639995.1 Actinosynnema sp. NPDC023658
GTTCAACTCGGGGTACTTGGACGTAGGACACGCGCGTTCTGGAGGTAGGACACGCGCGCTGGGGGTCTTGCCGTCTGCCCCCTCGGGGCGGGCGGCATTTTGGTGTGCGCGGGCGGCGGGGGCTGCTTACGAAGTGATGTCGGGAAGTTGCGAGTTTTCGTAGACATCTTGCGGGAGCGTGTCGGGCGGACTTACCGTGTCCGCCACACCACAGCCCAGAAGGGTCCGCCCCCATGAACGCATTCAGCCTCCGCAGAGCGGCGGGGTTGCTGCTGGCAGGCAGCCTGAGCCTCACCGCCGTCGCGTGCTCGCAAGCCGACGATGCGGGCACCGCCGCCGGCGGCAAGGTCACGATCTCCGTCAACGGCCAGCCGCCGCAGACCCAGGCGTTCGACCGCAAGATCTTCGACGAGGACGTGGCCGAGTTCGAGGCCGCCAACCCCGACATCGACATCGAGCCGCACGAGGGGTTCATGGACCCCAAGACGTTCTCCGCGAAGCTCGCGGGCGGCCAGCTCGAAGACGTCTTCTACGCCTACTTCACCGACCCGGCGAACCTCATCGCCCGCAAGCAGGCCGCGGACATCACCGCGTACGTCAAGGACGTGCCGCACTACGACGCCATCCGCCCGGAGCTGCGCGACGTCTTCGCCAAGGACGGCAAGGTCTACGGCGTCCCCACCGCCAACTACTCGATGGGCCTGCTCTACAACCGCACGCTGTTCACCCAGGCCGGCCTGAACCCCGACCAGCCGCCGAAGACCTGGGACGAGGTCCGCGAGGCCGCCAAGAAGATCACCGCGCTGGGTGACGGCAAGGTCGGCTTCGCCGAGTACAGCAAGAACAACCAGGGCGGCTGGCACTTCACCGCGTGGATGTACTCCGTGGGCGGCCGGATCGCCCGCCAGGACGGCGACAAGTGGGTCGCGGACTTCAACAACGACAAGGGCCGCGAAGCCCTCCAGCACCTCAAGGACATGCGCTGGACCGACAACACGATGGGCGAGAAGCAGCTGCTCGTCATCGAGGACGTCCAGCAGATGATGGGCGCGGGCCAGCTCGGCATGTACCTGGCCGCGCCGGACAACGTGCCGACGCTGGTCAACCAGTTCAAGGGCGACTACGCGAACTACGGCCTGGCCGGCATCCCCGACGGCGAGGGCACGCTCATCGGCGGCGAGGGCTACATGCTCAACCCGAAGGCGACGCCGGAGAAGATCAAGGCCGGCCTCAAGTGGGTGCAGTGGAAGTTCCTCAACCCGGACCGGTTCGAGAAGAACCTCCAGCGCTACAAGGACCAGGGTCAGCCGATCGGCCTGCCGGTGCCGCCGGTCGCGGACGTGTGGACCGGTGAGGCCGCCGCCAAGCAGGCCGAGCTGAAGGAGAAGCTGGCGACCGTGCCGGTGGCCAACTTCAAGTCCTACGTGGACGCCGCACCCAAGGGCCAGATCGAGCCGCCGAACGCCCAGCAGGTGTACGCGATCCTCGACAACGTCATGCAGGCCGTGCTCACCGACCGCGACGCGGACGTCAGCCGACTGCTGGCGGACGCGGAAGCCAAGGTGAACCCCGTCCTGGCCCAGGTCAAGTGATGCGCCGCCGCGTCGCGGAGAACCTGACCGCGTACGGGTTCCTGTCCGCCGCGCTGATCTGCTTCGCGGTGTTCTCCTGGTACCCCATCGCGCGCGGGGCCGTGCTGGGCTTCCAGCAGGTCGACTTCGTCACCGACCCCGCGTGGGTCGGCTGGGAGAACTTCGAACGCCTCTTCGCCGACCCCCTGTTCGCCACGGCGTGGCGCAACACCCTGCTGTTCACCGCGTTGGCGCTGGTGTTCGGCTTCGTGGTGCCGTTCCTGCTCGCGGTCGTGCTCAACGAGCTGCGGCACTTCAAGGCCTACTTCCGGCTGATCGTGTACTTGCCGGTGATGCTGCCGCCGGTGGTGGCCGCGTTGATCTGGAAGTGGATGTACGACCCCGGTCCGGGCCTGCTCAACACCGCGTTGCGCGGGCTCGGGCTGGAGGGGCCGGCGTGGCTGGACAGCGCCGACACCTCGATGCTGTCGCTGGTGATCGTGTCGACCTGGGCCAACCTGGGCACCGCCACGCTGATCTACCTGGCCGCGTTGCAGAGCATCCCCGGCGAGCTGTACGAGGCGGCCGAGCTGGACGGCGCGGGCGTGCTGCGCAGGTTGTGGCACGTCACCGTCCCGCAGACCCGGTTCGTGCTGCTGGTGCTGCTGCTGTTGCAGGTCGTGGCGACCATGCAGGTGTTCACCGAGCCGTACGTGATGACGGGCGGCGGTCCGGAGGACTCGACCGTCACCGTGCTGCTCCTGCTGTACCGGTACGCCTTCTACTACAACGACTTCGGCACGGCGAGTGCCCTGAGCCTGTTGCTGCTGCTGGTGCTCGGCGCGTTCACCGCGCTGTACCTGCGGGTGACGCGGAAGGCGGACGCGTGAGGACGTTGATCGCGCCGGGGCGTGCGCGCGCCGGCTACACCATCGCGCTCGTGGTCACCACCATCGTGCTCACCGCGGTCTTCGTGGTGCCGCTGGTGTGGGTGGTGATCTCGGCCATGAAACCGGCCGTGGAGCTGGCCCGCGTGCCGCCCACGGTCCTGCCGGAGACGTGGACGCCCGGCACGTACGCCGAGGCGTGGGACCTGATGGACCTCGGCCGGTACTTCCTCAACACGATCGTCGTCGCGGTGGGCGTGTGGGCGGTGCAGCTCGCCGTGGACGTGCCCGCCGCGTACGCGTTGTCACGGCTGAAGCCCGTGCTGGGCAAGGGGATCCTCGGCATGATGCTGCTGACCCTGATGATGCCCGCCGCGGTGCTGCTGGTGCCGACCTACCTGACGATCTCCGACCTCGGGTTGCTCAACAACCCGGCGGCGCTGTGGCTGCTGGGCGCGGCCAACGCGTTCACCGTGTTCCTGCTCAAGCGGTTCTTCGACCAGCTCCCGGCGGAGGTGCTGGAGGCGGCGCGGATCGACGGCGCCGGCCAGTTCACGATGCTGTGGCGGATCGTGCTGCCGCTGTCCAGGCCGATCCTGGCGGTCGTGTCCATCTTCGCGGTCGTCGCCGCGTGGAAGGACTTCATCTGGCCGCTGCTGGTGTTCTCCGACCCGGCGCGGCAGACGCTCAGCGTCGCGTTGCAGCGCTTCGCCCCCGACACACCGGTCAACCTCATGCTGGCCGGACTCGTGCTGTCCAGCGTGCCCGTGATCGGCCTGTTCCTGGTGTTCCAGCGGCACGTCCTGGCGGGGCTCACCGCCGGCAGCGTGAAGGGCTGACGCCATTACCAAGGGAGGATCCACATGAACTGGTGGCGCGGTGCGGCCATCTACCAGGTGTACCCGCGCAGCTTCGCCGACGGCAACGGCGACGGGATCGGTGACCTGGCGGGTCTGCGCCAGAAGTTGCCCTACCTCGCCGAGTTGGGTGTGGACGCGATCTGGCTCAGCCCCTGGTACCCGTCGCCGCTGGCCGACGGCGGCTACGACGTCGCCGACTACCGCGACATCGAGCCGGTGTTCGGCACGCTCGTGGAGGCGGAGAAGCTGATCGGTGAGGCGCACGCGGTCGGCCTGCGGGTGATCATCGACATCGTGCCCAACCACTGCTCGGACCAGCACCCCTGGTTCCAGGAGGCGCTGGCGGGCACGGGTCGGGACCGGTTCTGGTTCCACGAGGGCGACGCGCCGCCGAACGACTGGCAGTCGCGGTTCGGCGGCCCGGCGTGGAGCCAGGCCCCGGACGGCTCGTGGTACCTGCACCTGTACAGCCCGGAGCAGCCGGACCTGAACTGGACCAACCCCGAGGTGCGGGCGGAGTTCGAGTCGATCCTGCGGTTCTGGCTGGACCGGGGCGTGGACGGCTTCCGCATCGACGTCGCGGACGGCCTGGTCAAGGACTTCTCCAGGCCCGACGCCGACCTGCCGTACTCCGACCAGGACGGCGTCCACGACATCTACCGGTCGTGGCGGAAGGTGCTGGACGAGTACCCGGACGACCGGGTGTTCGTCGGGGAGATGTGGTTGCCCGACCCGGAGCGGTTCGCCCGCTACCTGCGTGCCGACGAGCTGCACTCGGCGTTCAACTTCGACTTCCTGTGCTGCCCGTGGGAGCCCGCTGAGCTGCGCCGGGTCATCGACGCCACGCTCGCCGCGCACGCGCCGGTCGGTGCGCCGCCGACCTGGGTGCTGTCCAACCACGACGTGACGCGGCACGTGTCGCGGATGGGTCGGGAGGACTCGTCGTTCGACTTCGGCCGGCGGCAGCACCTCACGCCGACGGACCTGGAGCTCGGCGCGAAGCGGGCGCGTGCGGCGATCATGCTGACCACCGCGCTGCCCGGCTGCGTCTACGTCTACCAGGGCGAGGAGCTGGGGCTGGAAGAGGTCGACGACCTGCCCGACGAGCTGCGCGAGGACCCGGTGTGGGTGCGGTCAGGCCACACCGACCGGGGGCGCGACGGGTGCCGCGTGCCGATCCCGTGGGGTGAGGACGGGCCGTCGTGGCTGCCGCGCCCGGAGCACTGGGCGTCGCTGTCGGTGGCCGCCCAGACCGGCGACCCCGGCTCGATGCTCGCGCACTACCGCACCGTGCTGGCGCTGCGGCGGTCGCAGGACGGCCTCGGTGACGGCCCGATGGAGTGGCTGGACCTGGGGCCGGGCGTGGTCGCGTTCAGCCGCGGCGACGAGTTCGCCTGCGTGCTCAACCTGTCCGCCGAACCGGTGGCGCTGCCCGCGCACGACGCCGTGCTGCTGACCAGCGGGCCGCTCGTGGACGGCGCCGTGCCGCCGGACACCGCCGCCTGGATCAGGCCGGCCCGGTAGCGGTCGCGGGCCGCCGCGTCCGCGCCACCAGGTTGCACTCCAGCAGGCCGAGCACCCTCAGGGTCTCGGCCTGCTGGTCGTCGTCCAGGTCTCCGGTCGTGGCGGACTCCAGCTCCTGCCACATCCGCTCGACCTGGTGCCGCAGCGCCTGGCTCGCGGCCGTCGGCTCGACCAGCACGGCCCGGCCGTCGGTCGGGTCGGGGGTGCGGCGCACGAAGCCCGCGCGTTCCAGCCGCTGCACGGTCCTGGTCATGGTGGGGGAGTCCGTGCCGAGCACGCCGCACAGGTCGGCTTGCCGCTGCGGACCGCAGTCCCACAGGTGCATCATCACCATCTCCTGCCCTGGGTGCAGGCCTGCCTGCCTGAGCAACTGTCCGGCCAGGAGCCGGTGCAGCCGGGCCACGCGGAAGATCGCGTGGCTGATCCGGCCGTGCTCAGCGACCTCGGGGATAGGCACTGACGTGGGATTTTGTCCGGTCGTGGCCATGCTTCGATTCTAGCGCTGCGCCCGAGTGACGGCTATCACAGGGTCCGGGGGAATGTTCTCAGTTCGGAATACTGTTCGAACAGGAAAAGTAGGCAATCTGGAGGAAGCCATGAGCACCGCGTTCGAGCCGCTGGACCTCGCCGGCACCAAGCTGCCCAACCGGATCGTGATGTCACCGATGACGCGCAGCCGTGCCTACGACACCGTGCCGACGCCGGCCATGGCCGAGTACTACGCCCAGCGGGCGAGCGCCGGGCTGATCATCAGCGAGGGCATCCAGCCCGTGCCCGTCGGCCAGGGCTACACGCACACGCCCGGCCTGCACGACGACGCGCACGTCGAGGGCTGGCGCGTCGTGACGGACGCCGTGCACGCGGCCGGCGGGCGGATCTTCGCCCAGGTCATGCACGCCGGTCGGATCGGCCACCCCAGCCTGCTGCCCGGCGACCTGCACCCGGTGGCCCCGTCGCCCGTGCGGCCGTCCGGCGCGGTGTTCACCGGCACCGAGATGCTGGAGATGGTCACGCCGGTCGAGCTGACCCCGGCGCAGATCGAGGAGACCGTCGAGGGCTTCGCCGCCGCCGCGCGCAACGCGATCGACGCCGGGTTCGACGGCATCGAGCTGCACGGGGCCAACGGCTACCTGCTGCACCAGTTCCTGGCCGACAACACCAACCTGCGCGACGACGAGTGGGGCGGCTCGGTGGAGAACCGCATCCGGTTCGTCGTCGAGGTCGTGCGGGCGACGTCCGAGGCGATCGGCGCGCACCGCGTGGGCCTGCGGATCTCCCCCGGGAACAGCTACAACGACATCGCTGAGCAGACCCACCACGAGCTGTACCCGGCGCTGGTCGACGCGATCAACCCGTTCGGCCTGGCCTACCTGCACATCGCGGAGCAGGACGAGCGCGCGCTGACGTTGCGGCTGCGCGAGCAGTTCTCCGGCACCCTGATCCTGAACCCGTACACGCCGGGCGGCGTGACCGACGCGGACAGCCTGGCCCTGCTGGACGACGGCACCGCGGACGCGCTCAGCTTCGGCGTGCTGTTCCTGGCGAACCCGGACCTGCCCGCCCGCCTGGCCAACGGCGGCCCGTTCAACGCCCCGGACACGTCGACGTTCTTCGGCGGCGCGGAGAAGGGCTACACCGACTACCCGACCCTCACCACCGCCTGACCTGAACGCTCAACTCGCCCAACCCGAACGTAGGACACGCGCGACGTGAACGTAGGACTCTCGCGAGAGTCCTACGTTCGGAGCGCGAGAGTCCTACGTCCAGGACAGGTGAGTTGAACGCTCACGACGTCGGCAGCGCACGAAGCAGGCCCCCGGGTTGCGACCCGGGGGCCTGTTCCACGTCGTCCGCTGGGTGGGAACGGGCAGGCGTGGCGGGCCATTCGGGCACGAACCGGCGCAGGGCTGTGCGTTCGGTCAGGCCAAGCGGGCGGAACTCGGGCATCGTTCACCCGGTTGTGGCGGTGGCCACACGATTTGCGCGGTGTTACACCTTATGCATGCCCGAACGGGCAGCGGCGGTCCGAGCGGGCAGGGGAGGCGGCATGCGGGCGGACGAGCGCAAGCGCCGCATCCTGGCCAGGGCGCGGGCGGACGGCCGGGTCGACGTGGCCGAGATCGCGGCCGAGCTGGAGGTCGCGCAGGAGACCGTGCGCCGCGACCTGCGCCTGCTGGACGAGCACGCCCTGGTCCGCCGCACGCACGGCGGCGCGTTACCGGTGGAGAGCGCCGGGTACGAGACCGGCCTGAAGTTCCGGTCCGCGTCGATGGTCCCGGAGAAGCGGCGGATCGCCCGCGCCGCCGCGGACCGCATCGGTGACGCGGAGACGGTGTTCATCGACGAGGGCTACACGCCCCAGCTCGTCGCGGAGTCCCTGCCGACCGGCAGGCCGCTGACCGTGATCACCGCGTCCCTGCCGACGGCCGCCGTGCTGTCCGAAGTCCCCTCCGCGACCGTGCTGCTGCTCGGCGGCCGGGTCCGCGGTCGCACGCTCGCGACGGTGGACCACTGGGCCACCCGCATGCTCTCGGAGATGGTGATCGACCTCGCCTACATCGGGGCGAACGGCATCTCCCGCGAGCACGGCCTGACCACGCCCGACCCGGCGGTGGGCGCGGTCAAGGCGCAGGCACTGGCCTCGGCCCGCAGGCGGATCTTCGTCGGCGTCCACACGAAGTTCGGCGTGGCGAGCTTCCACCGGTTCGGCGGCATCGCGGACCTGGAGGCGGTCGTCACCGACTCCGTGCTGCCCGCCGGCGAAGCGCACCGCTACGCCCTGCTCGGACCGAAGGTCGTCCGGGCCTGACCCACCCCTCACCACGGCCCCGGAGCACCAGGGGCCTGGTTCCGCACGCCCGAAGGAAGGCAGACGATGAAGTCATTGCGGTATGGCGGCCTGCTGGCCGCGGTGCTCCTGGCGACGACCGCGTGCGCCGGCGCGGGCGGCGGGGGCGGCGGCACCGGGAACTCGATCAACGTCCTGATGGTGAACAACCCGCAGATGCAGGACCTGCAGAAGCTCACCGCGGACAACTTCACCAAGGACACCGGCATCACGGTCAACTTCACCGTGCTGCCGGAGAACGACGTCCGCGACAAGATCAGCCAGGACTTCTCCAGCCAGGCCGGCCAGTACGACGTCGCCACGATCAGCAACTACGAGACGCCGATCTACGCCAGGAACGGCTGGCTCACGCCGCTGGACGACCACGTCGCCGAGGACACCGGCTTCGACCAGGACGACGTGCTGGAGCCGATCCGCCAGTCGCTGACCGCCGACGACGGCAAGGTCTACGCCCAGCCGTTCTACGGCGAGTCCTCGTTCCTCATGTACCGCAAGGACGTGCTGGACGCCAAGGGCCTGACCATGCCGGAGAAGCCGACCTGGCAGCAGGTGGCCGACATCGCCGCCCAGGTCGACGGCGCGCAGCCCGGCATGAGGGGCATCTGCCTGCGCGGCCAGCCCGGCTGGGGTCAGCTGATGGCGCCGCTGACCACGGTCGTCAACACCTTCGGCGGCACGTGGTTCACCAAGGACTGGCAGGCGCAGCTCGACGCGCCGGAGTTCGCGCAGGCCACCCGGTTCTACGTGGACCTGGTCCGCGCGCACGGCGAGGCGGGCGCACCGCAGGCCGGGTTCGCGGAGTGCCTGAACAACATGACCCAGGGCAAGGTCGCCATGTGGTACGACGCCACGGTCGCCGCCGGTCTGCTGGAGGCCGACGACTCGCCGGTCAAGGGCAAGCTCGGCTTCGCCCAGGCCCCCGTGGTCCGGACCGAGAGCTCGGCGTGGCTGTACACGTGGGCGTTCGGCATCCAGAAGGCGAGCAAGAAGGCCGACAACGCGTGGAAGTTCGTCTCCTGGGCGTCCGGCAAGGGCTACGAGGAGCTGGTCGGCAGGACGCTGGGCTGGTCCAGGCTGCCGGACGGCAAGCGCTCGTCGACCTACCAGCGGCCCGAGTACCTGGCCGCGGGCGGGTCGTTCGCCAAGCAGGCCGAGGCGGCCATCGCGGGCGCCCGGCCCACCGACCCCGGCGTGCAGGAACGCCCCGCGAGCGGCATCCAGTTCGTCGGCATCCCGGAGTTCACCGACCTGGGCACGCAGGTGTCGCAGAAGGTGAGCGCCGCCATCGCCGGTTCCACCACGGTGGACGCCGCGCTGGCGGAGGGCCAGGCGCTGGCCGAGACCGTGGCCGAGAAGTACCGGGGCAAGTGATGGCGAACCCGACCCCCATCGGGAGGAAGCCGTGACGACGGCGGCGGCCCTCCGGCCGACACCCCTGTCGTCGGCCGTGCGCTGGGCACGGCGGGCGCCGCTCCTGCCCGCCCTGGTCTTCACGGTCGTGGTCACCCAGCTGCCGTTCGCGGCCACGCTGGTGATCTCGCTGATGCGGTGGAACTCGCTGGACCCGGCCCACCGCGGGTTCGCGGGCCTCGACAACTACACCGCCGTGTTCACCGACCCGGACCTGCGCTCGGCCATCGGCACCACGGTCGTCCTGACGGCGTCCGTGGTGCTGGTCAGCCTGGTCCTGGGGCTGGTGCTGGCCCTGCTGCTGGACCGCCGCTTCGTCGGGCGGGGCGTGGTGCGGACGATGCTCATCGCGCCGTTCCTGGTGGTCCCGGTCGCCGCCGCGCTGCTGTGGAAGCACGCCCTCTACAACCCCGGGTACGGCCTGCTCAACGGCCTGCTGACCTGGCTGTTCGGCGCCGACGCGCCGCAGCCGGAGTGGATCAGCGGGATGCCGCTGTTCGCGGTCGAGGCGTCGCTGGTGTGGCAGTGGACGCCGTTCATGATGCTGATCCTGCTGGCGGGCCTGCAGAGCCGCCCGCAGGACGCGGTCGAGGCCGCGCGGATCGACGGGGCGACCCCGTGGCAGGTGTTCCGCCACCTCACGCTGCCGCACCTGCGGCAGTACCTGGAGCTGGGCGCGCTGCTCGGGTCGATCTACATCGTGCAGAACTTCGACGCTGTCTTCACCATCACCTCGGGTGGCCTGGGCACGGCGAACCTGCCGTACACGATCTACCAGACGTTCTACCAGGCGCACGACTACGGCCAGGCGTCCGCCGCCGGTGTGGTCGTGGTGGTCGGGTCGATCGTCATCGCCACGTTCGCGCTGCGCGTGGTGTCGTCGTTGCTGCGCGAGGACGGCGACCGGGCGGGGGTGCGGGCATGAGGCGGGTCCTCGGCCTGGCCGCGTGGTGCGCCGGCATGCTGTTCTTCGCGCCGGTGGCGTGGATGGCGCTCACCTCGCTGCACAGCGAGCCGGACGCGGCGACCAACCCGCCGTCGTTGGCCGCGCCGATCACGTTCGGCAGCTACGCGGGGTTCTTCGACTCCGACCCGTGGCCGCCGCTGATCAACTCGCTCAGCGCGTCGGTCGGCTCGACGGTGCTCGTGCTGCTGCTGGCGACCCCGGCGGCGTACGCGCTCTCGATCAAGAAGGTCGAGAAGTGGTCGGACGTGCTGTTCTTCTTCCTGTCCACCAAGATGCTGCCGGTCGTCGCCGGTCTGCTGCCGATCTACCTGGTCGCGCAGCACACCGGGATGCTGGACAACATCTCGTTCCTGGTCGTGCTGTACACGTCGATGAACTTGCCCATCGCGGTGTGGCTGATGCGGTCGTTCCTGGCCGAGGTGCCGGGCGAGATCCTGGAGGCCGCCGCGCTGGACGGCGCGGGCCTGGTCACGACGTTGCGCCGGGTCGTCGCGCCGGTCGCCCTGCCCGGCATCGCCGCGACGTCGCTGATCTGCTTCATCTTCAGCTGGAACGAGCTGCTGTTCGCCCGCGTGCTGACCGGTGTGGTCGCGGGCACCGCGCCGGTCTACCTCACCGGGTTCGTCACCAGCCAGGGGTTGTTCCTGGCCAAGGTGTGCGCCGCCGCCGTGGTGGTGTCGCTGCCGGTGCTCGTCGCCGGGTTCGCCGCCCAGGACAAGCTGGTCCAGGGCCTGTCTCTGGGAGCCGTGAAGTGAGAGCAGCCGTGATCACCGGGGTCGGCGCGGTGGAGGTGGCCGAGGTGCCGGACCCGACGCCCGGCCCGCGCGAGGTCGTCGTGGACGTCGCCGCGTGCGGGCTGTGCGGCACCGACCTGCACATCCTCCAGGGCGAGTTCGCGCCCACGCTGCCGGTGGTGCCCGGCCACGAGTTCGCGGGCGTCGTCGTCGAGGTCGGGTCGGACGTCACCGAGGTCGCGGTGGGGGACCGGGTCGCGGTCGACCCCTCGCTGTACTGCCACGAGTGCCGCATGTGCCGGGCCGGTCGGGGCAACCTGTGCGAGCGGTGGGCCGCGATCGGCGTCACGACCGGTGGTGGCGCGGCCGAGTACGCGCTGGCCCCGGTGGCGAACTGCGTGAAGCTGCCCGACCACGTGCGGACCGAGGACGCCGCGCTGATCGAGCCCCTGTCGTGCGCGGTGCGCGGGTACGACGTGCTGCGCGCGCGGCTGGGCGGCCGGGTGCTGATCTACGGGTCGGGCACGATGGGGCTGATGATGTTGCAGCTCGGCAAGCTGACCGGCGCGTCGTCCATCGAGGTGGTCGACCTGAACACCGAGCGCCTGGCCACCGCCGAGCGGCTGGGCGTCACGGCCACCGCCACGTCACCCGACGAGCTGGACCGGCCGGGCGGGTGGGACGTCGTCATCGACGCCACCGGCAACGAGAAGGCCATCCAGGACGGGCTGGGCCGGGTCGCCAAGGGCGGCACGTTCCTCCAGTTCGGCGTCTCCGACTACGCGGCGCGGGTGACCATCGACCCGTACCGCATCTACAACCAGGAGATCACCATCACCGGGTCGATGGCGGTGCTGCACTCGTTCGAACGGGCGGCCGACCTGTTCGCCACCGGCGTGCTCGACCCGGAGGTGTTCATCAGCGACCGCCTGCCGCTGGCCGACTACGCCGCGGCCCTGGCGCGGTTCCGGGCGGGGCGGGGGCGCAAGATCCAAGTCCTGCCCTGACCGGTCCTGTCCCTGGTCCCGGACGCGACGAGGCCCCGCTCACCCTGCGGCAGAGGGTGGG
>NZ_JBFAAX010000165.1:0-11851 GCF_040639995.1 Actinosynnema sp. NPDC023658
GACTGCAGTGCGTCGGCGTAGAACTCGATCCGTTCCCGCTTGAGGGCCAGCTCGTAGCGCTGCTTCATCGCGTCCAGCTGGTGCTGGTGTTCTGCTCGCTGTTTGTTCAGTTCGTGCTCGAAAATTTCGGTCTGGCGAACCTGGTCGAGCCGTTCCCGTTCGCGTGCGGCGAGCGTCCAGCTCGCGACGTGGGCGGCCGTGGTCGCATCGAGCGAGAGGGCTACGTCACAGTGGGTGACCACTATCGCGTCCGAGATGTGGAGCTGCCGCTCGTTGAACTCGAGGTTGATGCTCTTCTCCGCCTCAACACCGCTCTCGGGCTTGAAATTCCGGCTCAATTCCCGGAGGCGCCGTTCCAGGTGGTGGCGCACTTCGGGGCCAGGCGAATCAGCGTACAGGCGAACCGCTGCGATGGGATCTGTCACGCGCCAGGTGGCGCGAACTCGCGCAGAGAAGGTGAACGCTTCCTCTTGTGAAGGAAGTTCTACCGTGAACTCCTCATGGTGCGGAAACGAGTCCACGGTGTAGGCGTCGGCACCACCGGCCGGGTGAGTCGCTGGAGCCGAGTCGGCCATGGCGGAGAGCAAGCTACTGCCGGGTTGGCCGAGGGGGGCTCGCGCGAATGCGGGCGAGGAGTCCGCCATGGCCGACAGGAAGCGCTGCCAAAAAGAGTTGTTGTGGGTCATCCCTTCACCTTCCCTCCGGCGAGACAAGCGACTCCGCGTAGCCGGCGATCTTCTTCACCACGACCGGTGCGGCTGCGCCGATGCCGAACGCGACAAAATCGCTCGCTACGATCGCTGTGGTGGCAAGGGCTGCGGTGGTCGCCGTGGCGATGGCCAGGTGCAGCAGAGTGGCCACTGCATAAATGCCCCCACCGGGTCCTTTCGGACGAGTCCAAGGCCATGCCTTGACGCGCTGGGTGGCTTCGATGAATAATATTGCGCGATTGGCCGCAGCGCCGACCAACCCCCACATAGCGTATTGCCACATGGCGATAAGGTAGCGAATACCGGGAGCCGCGTCGATGTACCGAACTCGATCGGTACCAAGGTGCAATCGCCGTTGCGGTACTGGCCTGATCGTGGCGCCGCGACACCGGCGTGCTTGACGTCGACCGGGCTGACGGATGTGCCCGCGACAGGCAAGGGCGCTTCTTGCGCCTCCTGCCCGGGCGATCCGGACCCAGTGGTGGGTGATGCCGCTCCACCGGTACCTCTGCTTCACCGCCAGCGACGGCTTCTCAAGCGGCACGGGTCGACCGGAAACCCGCCCCACTCGCCTTCGCGCGGCGAGCGGGGCGGGCAGGACGCAGGGCGCTCAGAGGTCCCAGTTGCTGCACCAGGGAACTGTCGCCTGGCGGGTGACGGCACCGGCGCTGATCCACCCCTTCTTCCACTTCTCGGTGCCGTTGGCGTTGATCCAGGAGGTCACCTTGAACCAGCGGATACCGCCTCCATCCCGCCAACACCAGGTCTCGTCCCACTGATCGCCCACCGTGTACCCATAGACACCGCACTCACCAGGCGATATCCCGCATTCGCGCAGATTCCACCCGTCTTCGACGAAGCTCTTGTCGCCTGCGGCCGCGCTTGCCGCGCCCGGCGCGCCGAGACCGACCAAAAGGGCCGCGGCCACCACGGCCGTTAGCGCGCGTGATCGGGACCTGTGCCACTTCATGAGCAACCACCTACCGATTTCTGGTCGTAGTTTTACGAGGAGCGGACGTACCACCGCCCGGCCAGGTCCGGGATTGTCACCTGGGAACAGCGGTAGGCCACGTGGTCGTCGGGGCAACCGCTGCCCGTGACTCAGGTCGCCGTGACCGCAGGACCTTCGTCGTTGAGGACGTACGTGCTGGTCGCGCTCGCTGGACATGCTGCCACCGCGTCCACCGAGACCGGAATCGCGGCGAGTGTCGCAATCCCGACACCGGAGCGGTTGAGCACCACTTCGCGGTTCTGCGTGGCCTCTCGTTCTCAATCAGGATCACCGGCACTTACCGACATTCGGCTACTCGGCCTGGGAAGTATATTAGAGACGGCTGAAGGGCCGTCCCGTCGGTGTTGCACGCCACTTCATCCGTGCAACACCGCAGTAGTGCGGCTTCGGCTCACCGGATCGGTTCATTGCCGATCCGCGTCCCATGCCGGACGATTGCCCACGTGACGATCAGTCGGTTTCGCCGTCGGCGCGCCTGGCTCCTCCGCACGAACCGGATTCACGGCCCCATCTCCGAATTCAGGTCGGCGCGGCGCTTCGCGCGGGCTTTCCGGTTGGACGGTCGACGTGAATTGGCTCCCTCGCAGGTGGTCCGCTGGGAGAGCGGCCGATCATGGGCAGATGATCCGATCATGAGCCGGTACGAGGAGTTGTTGGGACTACCTCCCCTGCTGTTGACCGCGACGGGTGAGGCGGTTGGTCGTTTCCTCAACGGCGAGCGCGGCGAGATCAGCGTGACCAGCGAGGACGGTGCGCTGCACCGGCTGCTCGACCAGGCGCGATCGCCGGGATGCATGTCGGGGGAGGACTGGAGGACGTTGACCCGGCTGATCGCCGGGCGGCCCGGAATGGTGCTCCACCCGCCTGGACTGTGGCGAACGATCACCGATAATCTCATCAGCGAGCTCGTGGTCGCCGAGCACACTTCTTGGCTCTTCCGGCAAGAGGCGATGAGCAGGCTCCTCGAGCATCCGGTGAGTGCTCGGCACGCGTTCGCGGCATGTGTGGAGATGGCCGATGACCGAACCAACCCGGCGTGCGTCGAGCCGATCTCGTTGCTCGACGCGACGACCTTGCCCGAAGCCAGCCGTTACGTCATCCGGCAGTTGAACGACCCGGACGACTCCCAAGCGCTTCAGGGCGCTCTGCTCGCGGCCGTGGCGAAGGTTCGACGTGGGCACTTCGGAGCGGTCGACATGATGGAGCTGCCGCGGATCATCGGCACGGTGGCGGCGGCGAACGAAGACCACCCGGTGATCGCACCCCTCGGAGCAGAGCTCGACAAGTTGTTGCGAGCGCGGAGCGGCATCCTTTCCCGGAGTCACGCGGTGGTCGGCATGCGACTCGCGCTGGCGACTCGGGCGAACCTGGCGGTTGACGAGCCCGAACCCGACGAAGTCCTTGCGGAGCTGATCGCCGAGGCGATCTACGGCGGGAACCCGGACGAACGGCTCTACGCCACGGCATTGATCACCGCCACACCCTACCGGCTGCCACTCGCCAACGCCGTCGCGGAGTGGGTGAAGACGAGCGGTGTCCGAGAGGAACTGTCGGTCGAACGAGGTCTCCAGCTGCTCGGACGACTCCGCGTGGCGACCCACCGGTCGCTCGTCTCCGCGCTCCTCGCCGATCAAACTCTGTCGGCGCGCAACAGGCACGCGGCGGCCTGGTCCGCCGCGCACAGCAAGGGGCGCTTCACCGCAATGACGTGGCGTGCCATCGTTGGCCGGCAGATCGGCATTATGCGGCGCCGACCGTCCCCCCTGGACGAGCGAATCCTGTGCGGGCTGGTGTACAGCATCGGCACCGACTCCCACGCGTCTTTGCTGAGAGAACTGGGCCGTGATCGGGAGCTCACGCCAAAAGCGCAGCAACTGGCGCGGTGGTGGGCGGAGCGCCAAGGCCCTCTCGTGGACTCCGCTTCGCCCGCGTAGCGCGCCCACCTGTGTGCGCCGGTGTGGTTTGAGCGCCGTGGGTCGTTACCAGGCGGACTCGTTTCACATCGAGGAGGTTTCACGTCCTGCCAAGGGTCGGTCGTCCGCCAGGTCTCCAGCGACGATGACAGGCCGTCAACCAGGAGCGGCAGCTGTGGGGGTCATCGCCAGGCAGGCGACCATCTGGAAGTCGAGCAGACGCGAGCGGGCCGCAGTGCGCTGACCCAGGTTGGCAGCCGGGGGCGAGACCGTTCGCCGGATGTGCCGGTGGTGGAGCCGGGGCTTCGCCCGTCCAGATCCCACCACCGGCAGTGCGCCGTGACGCCGCAGGGAGCATCTCAGCCGAGTGACAGCCGTCCACGCCGATCACGAGCAGGTCAGCCTGTCGCGAGGCCCGCATCGCCGCCGACGGTCGCGTCGGCCACCGCCGGCACGAACTCCGACTCGCGCAGCCACACCGTCGTCGCCTCGATGGTGTCGGAGGTCAACGTCGCCTGTAAGGGCCCCGCGGCTCGCGGACGATCCGTGCACTCCGGCGAAGATCATCACTCCTCCGATCGCTCGCTTCCAGCGCCTGTCGCAGGAAAGGGCACACCGCTCCGACCAAGACCGTCGTCGCGCGGGAAGGCACGAGCGAACCACCGAGCCGACCGGAACCTCAGACCGTGCCCGTGGTCCTGTTGATGCGCAGCAACCACGCCAACCGCTGTCGAACCCGCCGAGTTGTCACATTAGCAGTCTGTGTGAGCGTGTCGAGCGCGGTAATGAATCGTTCGAGCCGTACTTCCGCGGTGTTGCACGACCGAGCCGCTGTGCAACACCACCACCGATAGCGAGCTTTTGTACCTAGTTTTCACCTTCTAGCAGATGGGAGGCACAACATGTCGGTGACGCTGACAATCGTGCTGGCACTCGTCGCGCCGATACGTGAGCTGGGGGTTCACCAGCGCAGGTGGTCCCTTTAACGTCCGCTCCTGCCCAACGACGCGTTGCGACGTCGTCGCAACGATGCCCGACGGTCGGGTTCCGCACCTGAACTGCCGGATCTAGGGCGAGATCAGCGTGTTCGGCACCACCGCAAGCGAAACCTGGAACCAGGTGCGCGCCTCCTCCGGTGTCACGGGCCATCTCACCCGACCTCGCCGTGGTCTGCACCGTGGCCCCCGTTCGATCCCCAGGTGCCGCGCTGCGGTGCAACACAGGGCGGGCCGGTGTACTTCCAACCCGGATCCCACTGGTTCGACCCGACGCGACCGCCGACTACACCGTTGCGCGCGACCAGTGGTCCGCAGGCAACTGCTCATCGGCCTACGACGGCGGCAACCCCTACGTCAGCAGCGACAGGCGTGTCACCACCCTCGCCGGCTGGAGCGTGGTCTGGCTCCGCCCGACTTTCCTGCTGCGCTCCAAATTCAGCGGCGCAGGTGCCAGCATCGACTCGATTGTCTTGTACGACCCTGGCTCCTACGCCGACCACTTCGAACAAGGCAGATGCGGCCCCAGGCGATGACAAGTCGGAGTTCCTGTGCGCCTGACTTGACGTTGACGTCACCGCCGACTGCTCGTCCTGTCAGGTCGGGTCACCAAGGACGCGCCAACGGCACAAGGACTGTATGCACACCAGGGAACCCAACAAACCTTGTTCCCCCCGGATCCGCAACACCCAGTGGGCACAGCAAGTACTCGCGTACGACTACGACGCATTGGGCCATACCGGGATATTGCCCACCTTCAACCGACGCTGTTCGTAGCGGCCCCTGGTCGATCTGCCCCCAGCAAGCTCGATGCCACGTTGAACGCCTCATGGTACTCGTAATCATCCTCAGGAGGACGCATGAAACGCATCGCAACAGTCGCACTGTCCGTGATCCTATTGATCGGCATGATCATCGTGACCCCCGCAGCGGCGGCCGGTTGTTACCAATCCGGTTGCAACGGCCAGGACCCTCAAGTCACGCGATGTGTCGACGACGCGCGCAACCTGGCCTCGTTCCGCTACACCGGCGGCAACCCCTACCTGCAGGGAGCGCTGCTCGAACTGCGCCAGTCACCTGCGTGCGATGCCGCGTGGGTCCGTGTCACCGACGGCGATTGCTTCGGCGAATGGCGACCGTGCGGTGCCGTGCTGGAGGTGCAAGGAGGCACCGCTCAGACCACGGAACCCAAACCCGGTCAGCGCTGGACTGCCATGTGGTCATTCCGTAATTACGTCCGCGGTTGCTTCACCAACCCCAATTACGTCACCGGCGGTTATGTCACGGATCAGTGTACTGCTTGGCGGTGATCGATTTCCGGCAAACGGGGCTCTTGAAGGTCACGACGAATGTCAGCATCGGGCATCGACGGCTCATGTTCGGTTCGTCAAGGCGCTGACATCTTCGTGAAGGCAGCAACGGTCGCCCAGCCGGTGGCTCTCCTGTCACCGGCTGGGCGGTCCCAAGCTGTGGGTACGCAGCCCCCGATGAGCCAGATGGCTCGGAAGAAGGGCGTAACGCCCAAATGTTACTCCGGCATCAACCGCCCGATTGTGAGGGGCTCGCAGT
Source organism: Actinosynnema sp. NPDC023658 (assembly GCF_040639995.1). Taxonomy (NCBI): domain Bacteria; kingdom Bacillati; phylum Actinomycetota; class Actinomycetes; order Pseudonocardiales; family Pseudonocardiaceae; genus Actinosynnema; species Actinosynnema sp. NPDC023658. Next base: position 6,200 of record NZ_JBFAAX010000165.1, read on the forward strand.
CGGCAGGGAGGACCCGCCGGGCGGTGTGCACCGGACACAAGCCGACCGGTGTCAACGTGGGTCCCCGACTCGGGAGAAATGATCTTCAGTTCTCCCCCCCTCAAAAACTCCGCGCGGACAGCAGGCGGTCGGCAGCTCCCGCGCCCGCATCCGCGCCCTGGGCGAACGCGCCGGTTCGATCCTCAGAACCTGGCGGTTACTGCGCAGGCTCCGCTGCTCCACCACCCGCATCACCGACCTGACCCGAGCCGTCCTCGCACTCCACCTCGCCGCCGGATGAGGTCGGAAAGGGCTCACTGTGGATGGATCTCGCTGGAATTCACCTGGCTGGAGAAGGTCGATGACCCCAGCGCGAGCCGATCGCCTCGGAGCGTTCAATGGCAGGTCAGACCTGGTCTACTCCGGTTTGCCGTGTAACCGATGCCCGGCGTGGCACGATCACTCTTCCTGTGACCGTGATAACGGACGAGGTGGGAAGTGGCTGAAGACGGATTAGTCCACCGCAGGTGGAAAGTCGTGGCGGTGATCGCGGTCGCGGTAATGGGCGTCACGGCCTTCGGGATCTTCCTCATCCAGCGGGGGTTGGAGCAGGCGGACCGGTTGTCCAGCGTGCTCGGCCTGTTCGTCAACCTGGCCGGGGTCGCGATCGCCGCGGCGGGGTTCCGCCAGGTGTGGCCCAGGCACGGCTACGACGTGGATGACCTGATCCAGCAGCTGGACGTCGAACGGTTGAAGGCGGGCGACCCGGAGAAGGTCGGCTCGTTCACGCTGATCGGACGGTTGGGCGAGGGCACGTCCGGAATCGTGTTCCTGGGGGTCACCCCGGGCGGTGAGTACGGCGCGGTCAAGGTGCTGAGGCCCGGGTTGACCGGCGATCAGCAGTTCCGGTCGCGTGTCGAGCGGGAAGTCCGCGACGTCGAGCGGATCACGCACACGCCCGGCCAGAACTTCTTCGCGCCGCTGCTGGATTCCGACACGGCGGCGGACCGGCCGTGGTTGGCGACCGCGTACCTGCCCGCCCTGTCCTTGGACGATGCGATCAGGATCGGCGGTCCGTGGAGCGCGCCCGCGCTCGGTTGGTTCGCGCACGGGCTGGCGAAAGCGTTGCGGGTCCTGACCGACATGGACATCGTGCACCGCGACCTCAAGCCGGCCAACGTACTGCTGGACGACAGCGGTCCCCGGCTGATCGACCTCGGCATCGCCAAGACCGGCTCCGACGCCAGCCTGACCCGTGTCGGCGATGTGCTCGGCACCATGCCGTTCATGGCACCCGAGCAGTTGGACGGCACGGTGACCTCCGCGACGGACGTGTTCGCGCTCGGCGCGCTGCTCGTCTTCGCCGCCAACGGCAAGCAGCCGCGCACCTCGACCGCCATCTCCGAGATGCTCGTCAAGATCAAGAACGCTGATGTCGAGCTGGGCGTGCTCGCCGACGGCACGCACCCGTTGGCGTCGTTGGTGCGGCGGTGCCTCAACCCCGACCCCGAACTCCGCCCCAGCATCGATGACATCCTCACCGAGTGCGCCCCCTACGCTGCGGCGAGCGGCCGTGACCTGCTGCCGGCAAAGCTGTCGGAACAGGCCAGGGCACGAGAGCAGGCGTTCGCCGCCGCACCCGGCGCCGACGACGCCGTGCTGCCCGCGCGGCGTGGACCGCTCACGTTGCGCCGTGCGATCGCCGCGGCGGCCGTGGTGGCGATCATCGGGGCGCTGGTACCGGTCGTGCTGTCATTCGCCGCCGGTGGCGACGAGCCGGGCGAGGAACCGGCAGTGCCACCGCTCGCCTCCTGCAGCGGCCCACAGCAGGAGACGTTGATCGTCGCGACTTCGCAGGACAAGTACAAGGTCCTGGTCGACGTGGCCAAGGACTACGGAGTGAAGTCCGCCGACGGCCGCTGTGTCGGCGTGCAGGTCGTCAACGTCAACTCCGGCGACGCGATGCGCGCCCTCAACCGCGGGTGGACCGACGGTGACGGTGTGAAGCCCGACGTGTGGAGCCCATCGTCCAGCACGTGGCTGACACAGGCCCGCTACGGGGCGTCGGACAAGGCGGGGGCGGTGCTGCCGGAAAAGGCGCGGGGCTCGATCGTGCAGACGGTCCTCGTGATCGCCATGCCCGAGCCCGTGGCCCGACTCCACCCGGAGGTGTCGTGGAAGTCCCTGGAGGAACTCGCGGCGACCCCGGCCTTCAAGCTGGGCAAGACCAACCCGTACTACTCGATCTCCGGCCTGTCCGCCACGTACGCGACCTTCTACGCCCTGGCGAACAGCGATGGCAAGCTGACCCCGCAGGGCCTCGCGAGCAAGGACGTGCAGGACAGGGCCGAACGCATCGAGCGCGCGATCGCGCACTACGGCAAGACCACGCTGGACTTCCTGAAGAACCTGCGCGCCGCTGACGACCTGGACAAGGTCGAGTCGTACATGTCCGCGTTGACCGTGGACGAGAGTTCGATGATCGCTTACAACATGGGGTACGAGAAGGGCACTCCCGACGAGGACGAGCCCGGCGAAGGCAAGTCCGAGAAGCACCTCGTCGAGCCGCAGACCAAGCTGATCGCCCGTTACCCCACGGAAGGCACGGTCGTCATCGACCACCCGTGGATCGACCTCGCGTGGAGCGACACGTCCGAGGCCAAGCGCCGGGCGGCGACGGACTTCTACGGGTACCTGCACACCGATGCCGTCCAGACCCGGTTCCAGGAGGTCGGCTTCCGCAACTTCCGCGGCGAACCGGGTCCGTTCGCGGACCCCGACCACGGCATCACCACCTCCGCGGCACCCCGGCAGTTGCCCGAGCCGGCACCGGAGACCGTACGGGCTGTGCTCGACACCTGGTCGAAGGTCCGCAAACCGGCGAGGGTCCGCCTTCTGGTGGACGTGTCACCCTCGATGGTCACGGAGGACTTCAACGGCAACGCGCCCGAGACCGCCAAGTGCGAGTCGTGGCTCAAGGCGCTCAGCCCGGAGACCGAGAAGTGCCCGACGAAGTTGCAGTTGGTGAAGAAGTTGCGAACGGACATCGTCACGCCGTTCGGAGAACGCGAGGAGGTCGGTCTGTACGCGTTCGACAGCCAGATGCACGAGGTGTTGCCGATGCAGAAGATGACTGAAGACGCCAAGTCGACGCTGGCGGAGGCGATCCTCCACCTGGAGAACGAGGGCTCAGGTACTGCGTTGCACCAGTCCCTGTCCGACGCGGTCGTAGCCGCGGACAAGAACGCCGGGGGCTCGTCGGACTACATCAACGTCGTGGTCGTCCTGTCGGACGGTATAGACACCGCCAACGGCAAGGATCTGAAAGGGCTGGTTGAAGACTTGAAGGCGCATCCGGACGTGCGAGTGTTCGCGATCGACTACTCGTCCAGCATGGCCCAGCGCGACGACCTCGCTCAGATAGCCGGTGAATCACACGGCCTGTACTACCAGGCGAACGACTCGGACAAGATCGTGAGCGACCTGGTGTCCGCCATCGTCTCCGGCTTCTGAAGCCGAACCGGCCTCCCGGCCCACGCGAGACGACTCATGTCCACGCCACGATCACCACTCTGAACGGCGGATTCCGCTCGTGGCCTGAGTCCGCCGGACCGCTGCCGGGGGGCGCCAGGGGAGCGAGCCCGGTGGACGCGCCGCGACCGCCTTCGAGGGTGACCACCGCGCGGTGGCGCCGCCGGACGCGACACCGCCCCCGCCCTGGGACCAGGACGGGGGCGGTGCGGTCGCACAGGGTCAGGCCTGGCGGCTGATGTCCATGTACCAGTTGGTCTCCCACGTCCGTCCGTCGTCGGCCGACATGGCCTGCTCCCACCGCGCCGAGTCACCGGTGATGCGGTGCCACAGGAAGCGGATGCGCACGGGCGTGCCGTCCTGCACCTCGTCGCCGTGGAACGTGCCGATGCCATCGGCGAAGGAGCCGAACAGCGGCGGGAAGAACACCCCCGAGTCGCTGCTCGCCCAGTTCAACGACCAGCGGCCGGTGGCGGCGTCGAACAGCCGCACGGTCAGGCCGGACGTGCCGTCGGGGAACGTGATCTCGTCCACGTTCCCCGCGCCGCCGAAGATCGGCCGCACGTCCGAGGTGGAGGTGAACTCCTCCCAGTCGTCGCTGCCCGCCAACCGCCGGCGCAGCCTGCGGTTGTGGATCGACCAGCGGCCGGTGAGGAAGTCGAAGTCACCCACCGCCCTGCACCTCCGCGCGGTCCCGGGTGGCCACGTACCCGGCGACCGCCGCCGCCAGCCCGAACACCGCCAGCACCGGCCACGCGCCGTGACCCAGCTGGAGGAACAGGAAACCGCCGAGGACCGGGCCGACGGCCGCGCCCAGCCCGTAGACGAACTGGAAGCTGCCGATGTAGCGGCCCTTGAGGTGCGCGGGACCGGCCATGCCGGGGTAGGCGAACACCACGGGGCCGCCGATGATCTCGCCGAGCGTCCAGACCAGCGTGCCCGCGACGATCACCGCCGGGCCCAGCGGCAGCGCGTACACCGCGACGCCGATGCCGACCAGCGCGTAGGCGACGCCGACGACCAGCTTGGGCCGCATGTGCTGCGTCTTCTTGGTGACCACCAGCTCGAACAGGATGACCGCGCCGCCGTTCAGCGCGACCGCCAGCGTGTACCAGAAGATCGGCACGCCGGAGGCCTGGACGTCCAGCGGCAGCGTCGACAGGTACTGCACGTAGACCACGGCGTTGAAGAACGTCGCCGCCAGGTACACCAGGTAGCGGCGGTCGCGCAGCACGTCGGTGTAGCTGCCGGCGGGCGCCTCGGCGGCGGCTTCGCCCTTCTCTCCCGTCCTCGCGGGCAGCACGCGGAACGCCACCAGGGCGTACGCCGCCGCGACGATCGCCTCGCCCCAGAACAGCAGCGTGTAGTCGTCACCGCCGAGCTGGTAGAGGCCGAAGCCGATCAGCGGCGCGGCGGTCGTGCCCAGGTTCAGGCCGAACCGGTACATGGCGAACACCATGACCTGCCGGTCGTCGGGCGTGAGCTCGGAGAGCAGGGTGGCCGACGCGGGCCGGTAGATCTGGGAGACCGCGCCGAGCAGGGCCACCGCCGCGATGAGCAGGGCGTAGTCGGGCAGGTAGAGCAGCGCGGCGGTGAGCAGCGCCGCGCCGCCCAGGCTGAGCACGGTGGAGTTGCGCGCGCCCAGCCGGTCGGCCAGCGCGCCGCCGACGAGCACGCCGATGACGCTGCCGACGCCGTAGACGCCCAGGGCCGTGGCCGCCTGGCCGGCCGAGTAGCCCTGGGAGGTCAGGAACAGCACCAGGAAGATGTTGAGGAACCCACCGACCTTGTTGACGAAGACGCCGGCGAGCACGGCCTTCACCGCCGGCGGCGACTGGACGAACGTCTGCCAGATGCCCTGGTCGGTGCTTTTCGCGGTGGTCATCAGGCGCTCTTCACATCCAGCGCGGCCTCGGCCGCGTCGAGTCGGGTGGCGACCTCGTCACGCGAGTCACCGGTGGCGATGGCGAAGGCGATGCGGCCCCAGACCGTGCCCTTGGGCGGCGGCGAGACGACGGTGCCGGGCTGCGCGACCGTGACGACGCTGTCGATGCCCTCGGGCAGCCGGGCGGGGTCGAACGCCAGGGAGCCGAGCGTGGTGTCCTCTTCCTCGACGTAGAAGAAGCGGATGCCCGCGACGCG
>NZ_JBFAAX010000166.1:0-11821 GCF_040639995.1 Actinosynnema sp. NPDC023658
CTTCGAGGCGTCGGCGGGCAGGACCTCGACCGCGGTGTCGGTGCGGTCGGCGGCGATGAACCGCAGGCGGCCGGCGGGGACGTCGAGGACGGCGGCGATCGTGGTGGGGGTGTCGAACTTCTGCATCGTGCTCTCCTTGGCTCGTTCTGGCCGGTGTTTCCGACAACGCAAACGCTACGTTGCGTTCGAGGAACGCACAACATCACCGTTGCGAACTAACCCCATTTACCCAGGTCAAAGCAACTATTTCGTTGCAATGGCGCTGAATCTAACGCAACGAGAAGTCGTGAAGCGTTGCAATGAATGAGAAGTGAACGCTATACTGGAGGCCCCAGGAGCACGGAGGAGATCGCAATGCCGGGAGGCAGGCTCGCCCAGCAGGAACGCCAGCAGATCGCGCTGGGCTTGGCCGACGGACTCTCCTACGCGGAGATCGCCCGGCGTCTCGACCGCCCCACCTCGACGATCACGCGCGAGGTCATGCGGAACGGCGGCCCCACGGCCTACCGCGCCGACCTGGCCCACCGCGCCACCGAGCAGCGCGCCCACCGGCGCAGGCAGGCCGCGCCACGCGGGCAGCAGGCGCCCCCGCAGGCCCACGGGCGCGACGCCGAGGCCGTGCGCGAGTACGAGGAGGCGTTCACCACCCTGCTCATGCAGCAGGGCCTGCCCAAGATGATGTCCCGGGTGCTGACCTGCCTCTACACCAACGACGAGGGCAGCCTCACCGCGTCCGAGCTCGTCGCGCGCCTCCAGGTCAGCCCGGCGTCGGTCTCCAAGGCGGTCACGTTCCTGGAGGGCCAGGGCCTGGTCCGCCGTGAGCGCGACGACCGCCGCCGTGAGCGCTACGTCGCCGACGACGACGTCTGGTACCAGTCGATGATCGCCGCCGCGCGGTCCCACGCCCAGCTCGCGGACACCGCGCGGCAGGGCGTCCGGATCCTGGGGTCCGGCACCCCGGCCGCCACCCGCCTGGAGAACATCGCCCGCTTCGTCGACTTCGTCGGTGAGAGCATCACCCGCGCCGCGGAGCAGGCCCGGGAGGTCCTCTACGCGAAACCCGCGCCGGGTCCGGAGGACGAGCCGGGTCCGGACGCCTGAACCGACCCGGGAGGTAAGGTCCGTCGGGTGGGGGAGATCGTGCGCATCGGGGTGTTCTACGACGGTACGTGGTTCGCCTACCTGAGCGACTTCTACGCCACCGCGCACCCGCGAGGGGCCCGGATCGCGCTCGACGGGTTCCACGACGCGGTGCGCTGGCACCTCCACACCCGGACCGGACGGCCGCTGGACGAGTGCGTGGTGCACGAGGCCCACTACGTCCGCGGTCGCATCGAGACCCCGGCCGCGTCGTTCGACGCCGTCCTGACCGCCGCCGGCGTCACCCGGCACGACCTGCCGCTGCACGGCGGCAAGGAGAAGGGCGTCGACGTCCACTTCGCGCTGGAAGCGTGGGAACGCGCCACCACCGTGCCGTTGCAGTGGGTCGTGCTGGTCACCGGCGACGCCGACTTCACCCCGTTGGCGGCCCGGTTGGCCGCGCGCGGCGTGGGCGTGATCGTGCCGGTCGTGGACGCCGGGACGCCGGCCGCGCCGGGCACCCCACCACCCGCCTGGACGCCGCGCACCGCCGCGCCGCTGCGGGCGGCGGCCACCCTGACGCCGGCCTTCGACGACCTGTTCGCCGCCGCCGACCGCCCGGACTACCCGCTGCGCAGCCCGTTCGTGCGCTCCAGCGAGGCCGTGGCGTCACCGATCGGCGCACCGCGAGGCCGCCGCCGGGGCACCGTGACCGGCTGGCGGGTCGGGCAGCCGCACGGCTTCATCACCGACACCAGGGGCGGCTCGTGGTTCGCCTCGCGCGACGAGCTGCCGGAAGGGCGTTCCGCGCTCCCCGTCGGCACACCGGTGTCGTTCACCGGTTCACCCACACCGGCGCCGGGCCGCAAGTACCCGCGGGCGTTCTCGATCCTCCCCGAGTGACCATCCACAGTGGACCGAGGGGAAGTTCACCCGCCCGGTGGCGCCCGGAGCGACTACCGTTCCGGTGACATGACGGCTCCCAGCGGCACCGAGCCCGCCAGACGACCCGGTGCGCTGATCCGCGCCCACCCGCTCGCGGCCCGGTTCCGGCCGGACCACGCGGAGGCCGCGTACCGCGTCTTCTACCAGGGCGTGGGCCACGACGGCCGCGGCCGGCTCGTCACCGGGTCGGTGTTCATCCCCGAGGGCACGCCGCCGGCCGCCGGCTGGCCCGTCATCAGCTACGCCCACGGCACCACGGGCCTGTCCGACCGCACCGCGCCGTCGCGCACGGGCCTCCTCCGGTTGGAGCGCGTGCACATCGCGGCGTGGCTGGCGGCCGGGTACGCCGTCGCGGCGACGGACTACGAGGGCCTGGCCACGCCCGGACCGCACCCGTACTTCAACGGCGAGGCGGTGGCCGACGACGTGATCGACGTCGTCCGCGCGGCCCGCCGGCTCGACCACCCGCTCGACCGCCGCTGGCTCGTCGCGGGCTTCTCCCAGGGCGGCCACGCGGCCCTGTTCACCGCCCTGATCGCGACCGACTACGCGCCCGAGCTGGACTTCCTGGGCACGATCGCGCTCGCGCCGCCCGTGCACCTGCTGCGCGTCATCGCCACCCGCACCAGCGACGCGTCCGCCGCCGTCTGCCCGTTCGTGCCGATCGTCCTGGCCGGCATGCGCACCCGGTACCCGGACTTCACGCACGACTTCCTCACCGAGCGCGGCACCGCCCTGGTGGACCTGGCCGAACGGGTGTCGCTGGTCGAGGTGTTCCGCGCCGCCAGGAAGACCACCAACGACGAGACCGGGATGACCGACCTGACCCGCCACCTCCACGTGGAACGGGTGCTGGACGAGTGCCGCGTCCCGGTCACCCGCCTGGACCGGCCGGTGTTCCTGGGCGCGGGCGGCAACGACGAGGTCGTGCCGCTGACCGTGGTGCACGACTTCGCGGACGACATCGCCGCCGCGGGCAGCGCGGTGCACCTGACGACGTACCCGGACGCCGACCACGGCTCGATCCTCACCGAGGCCCACGCCGACGCGGCGAGCTGGGCGGCCGGGATCACCGGCCACCACGCCGACCCGGTCGCGCCGTCACCCCGCTTCGACCTGCTGGACGCGACCGGGGACGGCTACCTGCGGCGCGACGACTACGAGGTGTTCGCGCTGCGCCTGGTGCAGTCGTTCGGCCACCCGCCCCGCTCGGCCGCCGCGATGGCCGTCCGCTCGGGCTACCGCGCCCTGTGGCGTGCCCTGGCCGCCGAGTCCGACACCGACCGGGACGGCCGGGTGGACAAGTCGGAGTTCCTGGCGTGGGTCGGCCGCGCCACGCACACCGCCTTCGACCGGACCCTCCGACCGCTGGCGACGGCCGTGCTGGCCCTCGTCGACACCGACGGCACGGGCGTGGTGGAACGCGACGAGCTCCTCACCCTGGTGGACCGGTGCGGTCTGCCCGAGGCCGACGCCCGCACCCTGTTCGACCGCCTGGACGCGAACCACCTCGGCACCGTGGAGACCGAAGAGGTGGTCCGGGCCATCCGCGAGTTCTGCCTCGACCCGTCCCCGGACAAACCCGGCCACTGGTTGTTCGGCCGTTTCTGACCGTCGAACGCGGTGTGCCGCAGAGCCGACCCTGACCGGGTAAACCTTCACTCTTTCGGGTTGTCCCACCGAGTGACCGCGCGTGACCTGCGTTGCGGGGGTCCGGGGCGGCTGGTACCCCGTTGACCGAGGACACCGGTCGGCGGGGGAGGTCATCACACCGTGCAGCAGCACTCCCCACCGTCCACGACGAGCAGTCCACCGCGCACCGGGCAGCGGACGTTGATGCTCGTGCTGGCGACCCTCGGGTTCACGGTCAACTTCTGGGCGTGGGCGCTGCTCAGCCCGCTCGGACCGCGGTTCAAGGGCGAGCTGGGGCTCAGCTCGTTCCAGCAGGCGCTGCTGGTCGCCGTGCCCGTCGTGGTCGGCTCGGTGGGCCGCATCCCGGTCGGCGCGCTGACCGACCGGTTCGGCGGGCGGGTGATGTTCCCCGCCGTCTCCGCGATCACCATCCTGCCGGTGCTGTTCCTGGGGCTGCTCGGGCACGGGTCGTTGGCGGCGCTGCTGGTCGGCGGGTTCTTCCTCGGGCTCGGCGGGACGACGTTCGCCATCGGCGTGCCGTTCGTCAACGCCTGGTACCCGCCGCAGCGGCGCGGGCTGGCGATCGGGATCTTCGGCGCGGGCATGGGCGGGACGGCGATCAGCGCCCTCACCACCGTGCCGCTGGCCAACAGCGGCGGGATCGCGAAGCCGTTCGTGGTGACCGCGATCGTGCTGGCCGGCTACGCGGTCCTCGCGGCGCTGCTGCTGCGCGACGCGCCCGGACGGGCGGTGCCCACCGAGTCGGTGACCCGGCGCATGGCGGACACGGCCAGGCTGGCGGCGACGTGGGAGGCGTCGTGGCTGTACGCCATCGCGTTCGGCGGGTACGTCGCGTTCTCCGTCTACCTGCCCGCCTACCTCCAGGAGTCCTACGGGCTCGCCCAGGCCGACGCGGCGAACCGGATGGCCGGGTTCGTGCTGCTCGCGGTGGTGATGCGGCCGGTCGGCGGGTGGCTGTCCGACCGGTTGGGGCCGCTGCGGGTGCTGGTCGCGGTGTTCGCCGTGGTCACGGTCTGCGCCGTGGTGCAGGCGTTCACCCCCGCGTTGATGCCGGTCGGCACGATCGCGTTCCTGTCCATGGCCGCCGCGCTGGGCGCGGGGAGCGGGGCGGTGTTCGCGCTGGTGGCGCTGCTCGCACCGGGCAACAAGGTCGGGTCGGTCACCGGCGTCGTGGGCGCCGCGGGCGGTCTGGGCGGGTTCGTGCCGCCGCTGGTGATGGGCGCGCTCTACGGCGCGTTCAGCTCGTACGCGCTCGGGTTGGCGGCGCTGGCCGTGGTGTCGGCGGCCACGCTCGCGTTCACCCTCACCACCGTGCGGCGCTCGCTGCTCGTCCCGGCAGGGCCGTCACGTGGGTGAGCACCGGGCCGCGCTCCCCGACGCGCTGGTGCGGACCCGCCGGTTCTTCACCCGCGCCGAGATCTCCGACGACCTGCGCACGCTGCACCGGATCGGCGGGCGGCAGGCCGACGAGTTCTACCGGGACCGGTGGAGCCACGACAAGGTGGTGCGGTCGACGCACGGGGTGAACTGCACCGGGTCGTGCTCGTGGAAGGTCTACGTCAAGGACGGCATCATCACCTGGGAGGCCCAGCAGACGGACTACCCGTCGGTCGGCCCGGACCGCCCGGAGTACGAGCCGCGCGGCTGCCCCCGTGGCGCGGCGTTCTCCTGGTACACCTACTCCCCCACCCGCGTGCGCTACCCCTACGTGCGGGACGTGCTGCTGGAGATGTACCGGGAGGCCAAGGCCCGCACCGGTGACCCCGTCGACGCGTGGGCGTCCATCGTGGACGACCCGGAGCGCGCCCGGCGCTACAAGGCGGCGCGCGGCAAGGGCGGGCTGGTGCGGGCGAGCTGGGACGAGGCGGCCGAGATGGTGGCCGCGGCGCACGTGCACACGGTGAAGCGGTACGGCCCGGACCGGATCGCCGGGTTCTCCCCGATCCCGGCGATGTCGATGGTGTCGCACGCCTCCGGCGCGCGGTTCGTGTCGTTGCTGGGCGGCGCGATGCTGTCGTTCTACGACTGGTACGCCGACCTGCCGGTGGCCTCGCCGCAGGTGTTCGGTGACCAGACCGACGTGCCGGAGTCCGGCGACTGGTGGGACGCCGGCTACCTGATCATGTGGGGCTCGAACCTGCCGGTGACCCGGACGCCGGACACGCACTGGATGGCCGAGGCGCGCTACCGCGGGCAGAAGGTCGTGGCGGTGGCGCCGGACTACGCCGACAACGTCAAGTTCGCCGACGAGTGGCTCGCGCCGCAGCCGGGCACGGACGGCGCGCTGGCGATGGCCATGGGGCACGTGTTGCTGCGCGAGTTCTTCGTGGAGCGGCAGGTGCCGTACTTCACCGACTACGTCAAGCGCTACACCGACCTGCCGTTCCTGGTGCGCCTCGAAGCGCGCGGCGACGCCCACGTGCCGGGCAAGTTCCTCACCGCCGCCGACCTCGACGGGCACGCCGACAGCGAGCACGCCGCGTTCAAGACCGTCCTGCTCGACGGGGCGACGGGCGAGCCGGTGGTGCCGGGCGGGTCGCTGGGCTTCCGCTTCGGCGAGCAGGGCGCGGGGCGCTGGAACCTCGACCTCGGTGACGTCGACCCGCTGCTGTCGGTCGGGGGCGGCGAGTCGGTGGAGGTGGAGCTGCCCCGGTTCGACCTGGCCGGGCCGCCGAGCGGCGTGCGTCGCGGCGTGCCCGTGCGCCGGGTCGGCGGCCACCTGGTCACCACGGTGTTCGACCTGCTGCTGGCCCAGTACGGCGTCCACCGCGAAGGACTGCCCGGCTCCTGGCCCACCGGCTACGACGACGCCACCGAGCCGTGCACGCCCACGTGGCAGGAGACGATCACCGGCGTGCCCGCCCAGGCCGCCGCGCGCATCGCGCGCGAGTTCGCCGCCAACGCCGAGGAGTCCCGCGGCCGGTCGATGATCATCATGGGCGCGGGGGCGAACCACTGGTTCCACTCCGACACGATCTACCGCGCCTTCCTCGCCCTGACGACGCTGACCGGGTGCCAGGGCGTCAACGGCGGCGGGTGGGCGCACTACGTCGGGCAGGAGAAGTGCCGGCCGGTCACCGGCTGGTCCCAGCTGGCCTCCGCGGCGGACTGGGCCCGCCCGCCGCGCCAGATGATCCAGACCGCCTACTGGTACCTGCACACCGACCAGTTCCGCTACGACCACTTCGGCGCCGACACCCTGGCCGCCGCCACCGCGGACGGGCAGCTCGCGGGCAGGACCACCGCCGACGTGATCGCCCAGTCCGCCCGGATGGGCTGGATGCCGTCCTACCCGACGTTCGACCGCAACCCGCTCGACCTGGCCGACGAGGCCGAGAGCTCCGGCGTGCCCGCGGCGGACCACGTGGTGTCGGAGCTGAAGGCGGGGCGGTTGCGGTTCGCCTGCGAGGACCCGGACGCGCCGGAGAACTTCCCGCGCGTGCTGAGCGTGTGGCGCGCGAACCTGCTGGGCTCCTCGGCCAAGGGCAACGAGTACTTCCTCAAGCACCTGCTCGGCACCGACCACTCCGTGCGCGCCGCGGAGACCCCGCCCGGCGCGCGCCCGAAGGACGTCGCCTGGCGCGACGAGGCACCGGTCGGCAAGCTGGACCTGCTGCTGTCGCTGGACTTCCGGATGACCAGCACCACGATCTTCTCCGACGTCGTGCTGCCGGCCGCGACCTGGTACGAGAAGCACGACCTGAACACCACCGACATGCACCCGTTCGTGCACTCGTTCAACCCGGCCATCGCCCCGCCGTGGCAGACGCGCACCGACTGGGACGCGTTCATGGTGATCTCCGAGGTGTTCAGCGCGCTGGCGGAGGATCACCTCGGGGTCCGCAAGGACGTCGTCGCGACCGCCCTGCTGCACGACACCCCGGACGAGCTGGCCACGCCCCACGGCCGGGTCCTGGACTGGAAGGCCGGGCAGTGCGAGCCGGTGCCCGGCGTGACCATGCCCAGGCTCACGGTGGTGGAGCGCGACTACACCGCCATCGCGGCGAAGATGGGCGCGCTCGGACCGCTGGTCGACACGCTCGGCGCCACGACCAAGGGCGTCACCTTCCGGCTGGAGCGCGAGGTCGAGTACCTGCGCGCGCAGAACGGCGTCATCCGCGGCGGCCCGGCCGACGGCCGCCCGTCGCTGGTGCGCGACGTGCACGCGTGCGAGGCGATCCTGGCCCTGTCCGGCACCACCAACGGGCACCTGGCCACCCAGGGCTTCCGCACGCTCGAACAGCGCACCGGACGGCCGCTCGCGGACCTGGCGGCCGAGCACGAGGGCAAGCGGGTCACGTTCGCGGACACGCAGTCCGCGCCGGTGCCGGTGATCACGTCGCCGGAGTGGTCCGGCAGCGAGACCGGCGGGCGCCGCTACTCGCCGTTCACCATCAACGTCGAGCGGCTCAAGCCGTGGCACACGCTGACCGGTCGCCAGCACTTCTTCCTCGACCACGACTGGATGAGCGAGCTCGGCGAGCAGCTGCCGGTGTTCCGGCCGCCGCTGGACATGGCCGCGCTGTTCGACGAGCCGCGCGTGGGCGACCGGGGCGAGCTGGGCATCACCGTGCGGTACCTGACGCCGCACTCGAAGTGGTCCATCCACTCCGAGTACCAGGACAACCTGTTCATGCTCAGCCTGTCGCGGGGCGGCCAGACCATCTGGATGTCCCAGGAGGACGCCCGCAAGATCGACGTGTCGGACAACGACTGGGTCGAGGCGGTGAACCGCAACGGCGTGGTGGTGGCCAGGGCCGTGGTGTCGCACCGGATGCCGGAGGGCACCGTCTTCATGCACCACGCGCAGGACCGGCTGATCGACGTGCCGCGGGCCGAGGCGTCCGGCAAGCGCGGCGGCATCCACAACTCGCTGACCCGGTTGCTGATCAAGCCGTCGCACCTGATCGGCGGGTACGCGCAGCTGTCCTTCGCGTTCAACTACCTGGGGCCCACGGGCAACCAGCGCGACGAGGTGACCGTGATCCGACGTCGTGACCAGGAGGTGCGGTACTGATGCGAGTGATGGCCCAGATGGCGATGGTGATGAACCTGGACAAGTGCATCGGGTGCCACACGTGCTCGGTCACCTGCAAGCAGGCGTGGACCAACCGCTCCGGGGTGGAGTACGTCTGGTTCAACAACGTCGAGACCCGACCCGGGCAGGGCTACCCGCGCGCCTACGAGGACCAGGAGCGCTGGCGCGGCGGGTGGGAGCTGGGCAAGCGGGGAAGGCTCAGGCTCAAGGGCGGCGGCCGGTTGCGCAAGCTGCTGACCATCTTCAGCAACCCGAAGCTGCCGGGCATCGAGGACTACTACGAGCCCTGGACCTACGACTACGACACCCTCACGACCGCGCCCCTCCAGGAGCACACGCCGGTCGCCCGGCCGCGGTCGCTGATCAGCGGCGAGCCCACGAAGATCACCTGGTCGGCCAACTGGGACGACAACCTGGGCGGCGCTCCCGACCACGGCCACCTCGACCCGATGCGCAAGGGCATCGAGGACCAGGTCCGCTTCGAGTTCGAGCAGACCTTCATGTTCTACCTGCCGCGCATCTGCGAGCACTGCCTCAACCCGTCCTGCGCCGCCTCCTGCCCGTCCGGCGCGATCTACAAGCGCAGCGAGGACGGCATCGTGCTGGTCGACCAGGACCGGTGCCGCGGCTGGCGGATGTGCGTCTCGGGCTGCCCGTACAAGAAGGTGTACTTCAACCACCGCACCGGCAAGGCCGAGAAGTGCACGTTCTGCTTCCCGCGCGTCGAGGTCGGGCTGCCGACCGTGTGCGCGGAGACGTGCGTGGGTCGGCTGCGCTACATCGGGTTGGTGCTCTACGACGCCGACCGCGTGCTGGAGGCCGCGTCCACACCGGACGAGAAGGACCTGTACGAGGCCCAGCGAGGCGTGTTCCTCGACCCGCACGACCCGGAGGTCGCCCGTGAGGCGGAGCGAGCCGGGATCCCGCACGACTGGGTCGAGGCGGCCCGCCGGTCGCCGGTGCACGCCCTGATCAGCCGGTACCGGGTGGCGCTGCCGCTGCACCCGGAGTACCGCACCCTGCCGATGGTCTGGTACATCCCGCCGCTGTCGCCGGTGGTCGACGTCGTCCGGGACACCGGGCACGACGCCGAGGACCACGGCAACCTGTTCGCCGCCATCGACGCCCTGCGCATCCCGGTCGACTACCTGGCCCGGCTGTTCACCGCCGGCGACCCGGAGCCGGTGCACCTGGTGCTGCGCAAGCTGGCCGCGATGCGGTCGTACATGCGCGACATCAACCTCGGCCGCGAACCCGACGAGGCGATCGCGGCGAAGGTCGGCATGAGCGGCGAGGAGGTCTACGACATGTACCGCCTGCTGGCGCTGGCGAAGTACGACGAGCGGTACGTCATCCCGCCCGCGCACGCCGAGCAGGCGCACGGCCTGGAGGAGCTGGCCGCCGAGTGCAGCCTCGACTACGAGGGCGGGCCGGGCATGGGCGGTTCCGGACCGTTCGGCGAGAGCTCCGGCGGCACGTCGCCCATCGCGGTGGAGAACTTCCGGATGCTGCGCGACCGGCAGACCACCGACACCATGGCCGCGCCCGCGGACAAGGGCGGCCGGGTGAACCTGCTCAACTGGGACGGCAAGGGCCGACCCGACGGGCTCTTCCCACCGCGGGAGCGGCCGGCGGAACGGCCCGGCGGCGGCGACCCGGCGGGCGAGGTCGAGCCGAAGCCATGACGTTCACCGACACCGAGCTGGTCACGGCCTGGCAGGTCCAGTCCCTGCTCATCGGCTACCCGGACCGGCACCTGCTGGAGCGCGTCCCGCTGCTGCGGTCCGCCACCGCGACGCTGCCACCGCCGCTGGCGCAGCCGCTGCACGCCTTCCTCGACCACCTCGACGCCACGCCGCCGACCGAGCTGGCCGCCGACTACGTCGCCACGTTCGACCACCGCAAGCGGTTCAGCCCCTACCTGACCTACTTCGCGTACGGCGACACCCGCAAGCGCGGCATGGCCCTGCTGCGGTTCAAGCACGCCTACCGCGCCGCGGGCCTCGAACTGGACGACGGCGAGCTGCCCGACCACCTCGCGGTCGTGCTGGAGTTCGCCGCCACGGGCGACCCGGCGTCGGGCAGGCGGCTGCTCACCGAGCACCGCGCCGGGTTGGAGCTGATGCGGATGGGGCTGCGCGAGGCCGGCTCGCCCTGGGTGGGCGTCCTGGACTCGGTGTCGGCCACCCTGCCACCGCTGGGCAGGCACGAGCACGAGGCCGTCGCCCGGCTGGCCGCCGAGGGACCGCCCGAGGAGGAGGTCGGGCTGGCGCCCTTCGCGCCGCCCGAGTACATGCCGGGGAGCCACTGATGACCGAGCAGCTCAGCGCCCTGGACGTGCTGCTGTGGGTGGCCGTCCCGTACGCGTCCATCGCGGTCTTCGTCGTCGGGCACGTCTGGCGCTACCGCTACGACAAGTTCGGCTGGACCACGCGCTCCTCGCAGCTGTACGAGAACCGGTTGCTGCGGCTGGGCAGCCCGCTGTTCCACTTCGGCATCCTGGTCGTGGCCCTCGGTCACGTCGGCGGCCTGCTCATCCCGAAGTCGTGGACCGAGGCGGCCGGGATCGGTGAGACCGCCTATCACGCCGTCGCCGTGGTGCTGGGCGTGCTGGCCGGCGCCTGCACGCTGGCGGGCGCGGCGATCCTGGTCTACCGGCGGCGGACGGTCGGTCCGGTCTTCTCCGCCACCACGCGCAACGACAAGGTGATGTACGTGCTGCTGGTCGGCACGATCGTGCTCGGCCTGGGCACCACCGTGCTGGGCAACCTCACCCACGACCCGCACGACTACCGCGAGTCCGTGTCACCGTGGTTCCGCTCGATCTTCTACTTCCGGCCCGAGCCCGCGCTGATGGCCACCGCCCCGCTGGGGTTCCGGCTGCACGCCCTGGCCGCGTGGGCGCTGTTCGCGTTCTGGCCGTTCAGCCGGCTCGTGCACGTGTTCTCCATGCCCCTGGGCTACCTGACCCGGCCCTACATCGTCTACCGCAGCCGTGACGACCGGTTGCCATCGAGGTCTCCGGCCGCGTCCGCGCCCTCGGTCCCGGGGTCGACGGGCTGCGGGTCGGTCAACCGGTCGCGGCGCTGACCATCGTGGACAGCG
>NZ_JBFAAX010000167.1:0-11537 GCF_040639995.1 Actinosynnema sp. NPDC023658
GACCGCCGCCATCTGGCACAACCGCGCCACCGGCCAACCCGTCACCCGATCCCTGACCGCCTACGACCACTGACCGACTTACGCATTACTCGTCTGGGCCTAGGGGTCTAGCCCGGACGCCCTGTAGGGCTCTAGACGGGGGTCTGGGTCTAGAGGGGGACGGGTCTAGCCCTAGAGCCGCTAACGACCTGCTCGGCGGCCGTCGAACACCCTAGGCGCGACCCTTTGGGCCAGGGCCGGTGACGCTAGCCGTGAGCGGACTTCGGCGCGGCAGGCAGCTATCAGGGGGAGCACTCACGGGGGCAGGAGAGGAAGACTCCGGGAGGCACGACCCCGCTTTCGAGGGATTCCGGCCGACCAGAGCAGCGAACGGTTGATCTTCCCCAGCCCGGATCGCCCCAGGCGGACCCAGGGAAGTTGGGCGAGGGAGCACGCGGGGGAATTCGCCCGACTCTCACTGCTTCCCCGACTGCTCCCCCGCTGCTCTCCCAAGTGCCACGGGGTCTCAAACCGCGTCTCAGTCCGTCCCCGTTCAGCACCGTTCAAACTGACACAGCAATAGCGCTGACCAGCGCATACGTACGTGAGTGGACTACCTTGAACTGCGGTTCCAGCTCCTCGTAGACAAAGGGTCGAAAGTCAAAACGTACTACCAAATGTGTCCAGAATCCCCTCTTACTTGGAATATTTAGTGAATGTTTAGCCTACCGGAGACGCTTTACGTTAACTTCTGTCATGACGTCACCCAGACGTTATAGGTAACCATGCGATCCAGTCATCAAAAGCATCCATCAGGGGGTTCAAGTGAGGAAAGCCAAGTTACTGTTAGGCGCTCTGGCCATGATGGGCGCTCTCATCATGGGAGCAGGGTCTGCGAACGCCTACTCGGGGCCGATCTACCACGGTAACGACTACGCCGAAACGCTCGGCGTGAACGACGACATCATCCAGGTGTGCGACCGCGAGGCTGACGGCAACGGTGTCTACGCCGAGTACTACCTGAACAACGGCAGCTACCACAAGCGCGGTGACAGCAACGGGAGCGCGTCGCCGTGTTCGAAGGATGACTGGACCGCCACTGCGTACTGGATCTCCAGGTACCGGGTGTGCGAGGACACCGTCGGGTGCTCCAGCTACCGCTACACCGACGGTCTCGGCGGCAGCTCCGTACGGAAGGGCTGACCCCACAGGGCAAGAGGCGTCGTGTGATGCAGCGACACTCGTTGGGCCGCCCCGGCAAGGACGACAGAGGGTCTCAGAGCGGGTCTCAGTACACCATCGTTCAACCCGCGCCATCCTGTTGCATCCATGGCTTTGAACTGGGCAAACATCCGTCCGCGAACGTCGCCGTACCGTCATCGACGGAACTGGACATCGTGTTGGGTTAACCCCCTCACGGGTTCAAATCCCGTATCCTCCGCAGCCAGAGCCCCGGCACCGTCAGGTGACCGGGGCTCTGTCATGAGCGGCCGGGTGGAATCGGCGGACCGGTGCAACGTCCCGGACCCCCGACGGCGTTTAACCAGTGATCGGCTGATTACTGGGAGGACACGCACATGAGGATCGTCAAGACGGCCGCCGCCGCGTCGCTGGCCGCCGCGGGCCTGCTCGCCGGCGGCGCGCTCGCACTGGCCCAGCCCGCGGGCGACGTGGGCGCGAGCGGCGCGGCGACGTACTCGGCCCGGACGTGGCACGAGGTCAACGTCCGGATCTGCCCGTCGACCGCGTGCCTGCCCGCCGCGGGGGGCCCGGTGTTCGCGGACCGGACCGTGGGCGTCTACTGCTGGGTCCACGGCGAGTCGATCACGGACTACGGCTACACCAACGACGTCTGGCTGAACATCGGCAGGCAGGACGGCGGCTCACAGTGGTCGAGCGCCCTCTACTTCGTCGGTGACGAGTACGCCAACCTGCCCGTCAGCGCGGAGTGCGCCGACGCGCCCAAGCCCCCGACCACGACGAAGCCCATCCCGAGCACGACCACGCCCGGCCCCACGACCACCACCCACCCCGACACCCCGCAGCCCACCACGACCCACCCGAGCACCCCCGCTTCGACGACCCGTCCCAGCACCACCGTGCCCAGCGGCACCTACCCCACCTCGTCGGTGCCCACCACCACGGCCGTGCCGAGCACCCCCGCACCCACCACGACCGCCCGGAGCTGATCCGGGGCCCGCACGCGAAGGCCCCCTCGGACGAGGGGTCCGAGGGGGCCTGGTCCACTGCCGCGGGCTACGGCCTGGGCAGGCACTCCGCGATGTCCTCCAGCAGGAACACCAGCCGGTCGACGTTCGCGCTGCCGGTGCTCGGGCGCAGCTTCACGACCTGCGGGTCGTGGTCGCTGGCCTGGTCCGCGAACTCCGCGTTGACGTGCACCACGTCGTAGCGGAACCGGGTGATGTTCGCGCTGATCAGGATGTGGTCGAGGGTCTGCGAGTTGCCCTCGAACACGTAGCTGTACCGCTCGGCCGCGGGCAGGGTGTCGATCAGCGCCACCACGTCGCCGTTCCCGACCAGGGTCCGGACCGCCGGGGAGAACTGGTAGTCGTTGATGTCACCCGCGAGGACCACGTTGGCGCCCTTGTCGACCGCCTTGAGCTGGTCCACGAAGCCGCGCACCAACGCGGCCTGCTGGGCGCGCTGCACCTCGGAGCTGCGCACCGGCTCCTGGTAGCGGCCGTGCATGGCCTGGTCCCCGCCCTTGGAGTTGAAGTGGTTCGCGACCACGAACACCGTGCGGCCGCGGAACAGGAACTCGCCGGCCAGCGGCTTGCGGCTGCTGTTCCACGCGGGGTCGGTGGGCGCGACGCGGCCCGGCGACACCGACAGCGCGGCGTGGTTGCGCTGCTTCACGACGGACACCGGCGTGGTGGCGTCGCCGCCGGGACGGTCCACGAAGGACACCCGGGCCGGGTTGAACAGGAACGCCACCCGGATGTTGCCGCCGGGCTCGCCGCCGTCGGCCTTGTTCACCGGGTCGATCTGGCGCCACTGGTAGCGCGGTCCGCCCGCGGCCACGATGGCGTCGGTGAACTTGGCGAACGTCGCGTCCGCCGCCACCGTGCCGTCGTCGGTCGCGCCGTTGTTGTCCTGGATCTCCTCCAGCACCACCACGTCCGGGCTCTTGAGGTTCGCCACTACGGCGCCGGCGAGGCGGTCGAACTTGCCCTGCTCGTTGGTGGCGGCCAGGTTCTCCACGTTGAACGTGGCCACGGCCAGCTCGTACGAGCGCTGCGCGTCCGTCACCTCGGGCGTGATGCCGCCGGACACGTACTCCCCGACCGCCTTCGTGGCCAGGGTGTAGCCGCCGTAGTTGGTGTACTCGACGTTGCCGACCGTCGCGCCGCGCCACACGTCACCGACGTTGCTCACGTGCGGCGTCGCCGAGCCCGGCTTGACCTTGATCCGGCCGCTGTTGGGCTGGTCGTAGCCGAGGTAGATCGTGCCGCCGCGGGCGGTCGGGTTCTGCGTCGGGTTGGTGGTGATCCACGACTCGTCGAAGCCGTTCGTGGGGCCGACCACGCGGGCGTCGGTCACCTGGACGTACATGCCCTCGCGGGACTCGTAGTAGTCCTGGCCGTAGGTCGCCGGGTCGAGCGGGAGGGCTTCGATGCTGCCGCCGCCCGCGGTCGGCAGGTAGCCCGCCGGCGGGGTCAGGGTCTCCGGCGCCGGCAGGGCGTTGCCCTTGGACTTCACGGTGACCGTGGCGCCGGTGATCTCGGTGAGCGTCTGGTTGGAGTTGGCCGCCGTGTCGCCGCCCGGCCGGTACTCCGCGACGGTGCCGGAGACGAGCACGTCGTCGCCGGGCTCGACGGTCGGCGCCAGGCCCGCGGTGTAGACGAACACGCCCTCGCTGGTGCGCGGGTCGGCGTCCGGGGCGGTGTCCTGGATCCAGAAGCCGCGGTCGCCGGTGGCGCGGGTCGCGGTGACGACGCCGGGCACGCCGCTGACCTTCTGGCCGAGCAGCGGCGAGACGCGGGTGGTGCCCTGGACGTCGCGGATGCGCTTGTCGCCGGGTTGCGGCTCGGGGTCCGGGTCCGGGTCACCGGTGCCCTGGCCGCTGGAGTTGACCGGGGTCGGCGGGCCGACGGTGAAGTCGGTGGCGTTGACGTCGGTGTCGGTCAGCGCGGTGCGGGCAGCCGAAGTGGTGTTGCCCAGGTTGGCGGTCGGCGTGGTCTCGCGGACCACGGTCGCCGTGCCGTAGCCGACCAGGTCGCGCACGCGCGGGTCGGCGGCGCAGTCGGCGGCGGTCTTGCAGGTCAACGGCGAGGTCGCGGTGACGAGGGCGATCGTGCCGCCGGTGCCGCTCATGGCGATCGTGCCGGTGGCGTCGGGCGCGGGCAGCTCCACCGTGCCGCCGGAGCCCTTGGCCTCCGCGACGAGGAACCGCTTGCCGGCGGCGATCGACCCGGCCAGCGGCGTGACCTGCCACTGGCTGGACGCGCTCGCGCTGGACGGGAGGTACTGCACGCTCCAGCCGTCGACGGCGACCGGCGCGGCCCCCGCGTTGCCGAGCTCGACGAAGTCCTGGGTCAGCGTGGCGCCGGAGTTGCCGCCACCGCCGTAGACCTCGGTGATGAGGGCGTCGACGCTCGGTGCCGCGTGGATCGGCGTGGCGAGGGCGAACGAGACGGCCGAAGCGGCGGTGACCGCCAGTCCGACGCGCAGCGGGGTGGGTCTCAACGGGTCCTCCGGTGATTGGCGGCTGCGCGCATCCTCCCCGGATCGAGTGAACGGCGGAAGACACCGTCACTAACGGTTGACCTTCAGAGGTCACTCGAACGTGTGTTCGAACGTAGGGTAGGGTCATGGCCGTGCCCCACCGGTGGCCCTCCCAGCGCCGGTCCGGCACGCCAGGCACGACAGGGGCGCCGACCCGGACCTGACGAGGTCCGGCTCGGCGCCCGTGCCCCATCGACCGTCGTCACGCTCCCGACGCCCGGCGTCGCGCCGTCATCTCGCGCCCGACTCTCTCGCCCGGCAGGCCTCCGAAGTGGCCCAACTCCACGCGGAGCCATCCCCCACGACGGGCCATCCCGCCACCAAGCCGACACCTCGCCCGCAGGAGCCGCGGACGGTGACAAAGCGAAAGCCCCGGCTGCCATGATCGGCAACCGGGGCTCTGCGGAGCGGTGGCGGTGGGATTTGAACCCACGGAGGCTTGCACCTCACACGCTTTCGAGGCGTGCTCCTTCGGCCGCTCGGACACGCCACCGCCGAGAACAATACAAGACCGGAGCGCCCTGGCCCAACAGGGGGTGGCCGATGACATCGGCGCTGGTCAGAGGGCCGGGTCAGAGGTCGGCGAAGAACGACTCCATCAGGGCGGCGCACCGCTCCTCCAGGACGCCGCCGACCACTTCCGGGCGGTGGTTGAGGCGGCGGTCGCGGATGACGTCCCACAGGGAGCCCGCCGCGCCGGTCCGGGGTTCCCAGCAGCCGAAGACGACGCGGTCCACGCGGGCCAGGACGAGGGCTCCCGCGCACATCGTGCACGGCTCGACCGTGACCACGAGCGTGCAGCCGGTGAGCCGCCAGCTGTCGCCGTACACGGCGGCGGCGGCGCGGAGGGCCAGCACCTCGGCGTGCGCGGTCGGGTCGCCCAGCGCTTCCCGGGCGTTGCAGGCCCTGGCCAGCTCGGCGCCGTCGGGCCCGTAGACGACCGCGCCGATCGGGACGTCACCGGTCCGCGGCGCGAGGGCCGCGACTTCGAGGGCGGCTTCGACCAGGGCCTCGTCCCGCACGTCGACCGTCACGCCTGGAGGCTGTCCAGCAGCTTGGTGAACTCGTCGGCGAAGCCGCACCGCTGCGCGATCATCTGCAGCTGCTCGTCCGGGTACAGGTCGACCTCGTCCACGATCACCTGCATCTCGTGCTGCGGCATGCCGACGTCGGTCAGCACGGCCAGGTCGCCCTCCGGCCAGAGCTCGTCGTCCTCCTCGTCGGGCGGGTCGACCCGGAGGAGGTCCAGGACGTCGGCGGCGATGTCGTAGTCCAGCGCCGCGGCGGCGTCGGACAGCAGCAGCGAGACCCCGCCGGGCACCGGGCGCAGGACGATGAAGAACTCGTCGTCCACCGCCAGCAACCCGAAGACGGCACCCGTCGAACGCAGTTGGCGCAGCTCCGTGATCGCCGCGTCGAGCTCGGACAGCGCCGAGCTGTCCATCTTGCTGCACCGCCAGCGGCCGTCCTCACGAACCACCGCGACAGCGAAGCCGTTGACCGGCTCCTGGTGTGCCATGTGCACACCGTAGGGCCACGCCCGAGCACCCGGTAGCACGGGGGCCTCGGCCACGGGCAGCGGGGGCCGCGCGATGCCACTATCGAGGGATGAGCACAACGCTGCCGACCGCCCAGACGACCGCCCCCGAGCCCCGGTACACCGGGCTGGTGGAGGCCGCCCGAGCCCTCCAGCCCAGGACGGTGGCGCTGCGACGGCAGGTGCACCGGCACCCGGAGCAGGGCTTGGACCTGCCCGCGACCCAGGCCGCGATCCAGCACGCGCTGTCCGGCCTGCCGGTCGAGGTGACCACCGGCAAGTCCAGCAGCTCGGTCACCGCGGTGCTGCGCGGCGGCAAGCCCGGACCGACCGTCCTGCTCCGCGGAGACATGGACGCGCTGCCGCTCCAGGAGGACACGGGTTTGGCCTACGCCTCCGAGGTCGACGGCTCCATGCACGCCTGCGGCCACGACACGCACGTCGCGATGCTCGCCTCCGCCGCCCGCCTGCTCTCCTCACGCCGGGAGGCGCTGGCCGGGCAGGTCGTGTTCATGTTCCAGCCCGGCGAGGAGGGCCAGCACGGCGCTCGGCACATGCTCGACGAGGGCGTGCTCGACGCGGCGGGCACGCCGGTGGAGAAGGCGTTCGCCCTGCACATCACCTCCACGCTCCAGTCGGGCGTCATCGTCTCCCGCCCCGGGCCGACGATGGCCTCGGCGGACACCTTCCACATCACCGTCACCGGGCGCGGCGGGCACGGCGGCATGCCGCACGACGCGATCGACCCGGTGCCGCCCGCCGCCGCCATGGTGGGCGCGCTGCAGACGATGGTCGCCAGGCGGGTCAGCGTGCACCAGCCGGCCGTGGTCACCATCGGCCGGATCGCCGCGGGCACGACGACCAACATCATCCCGGAGACCGCCTTCGTCGAGGGCACCATCCGGACCCTGTCGGAGGACACCAGGACCTTCGTGCACCGCGAGCTGCGGCAGATCGCCGAGCACGTGGCCGCCGCGCACGGCTGCACGGCCGACGTGCAGGTGGTGCCGGGCTACCCCGTGACGGTGAACGACGACGCGGTCGGCACGCACGTCCTCGACGTCACGACGGCGGCGCTCGGCGCGCGGTGGGCGGCGCCCATGGAGGACCCGCTGATGGGCGCGGAGGACTTCTCCTACGTGCTGGAACGGGTGCCGGGCGCGATGGCGTTCCTGGGCGCCTGCCCGCGCGGGGTCGAGCTGGAGCGGGCGGAGCCGAACCACTCGAGCCGGGTGCTCTTCGACGAAGCCGCCATGGAGCACGGGGTCGTCGTGTACACGGCGTTCGCGCTGGACGCCCTCCGGTAGGCCGCCGGGAGGCGGGCAGCGGTGCCGCGGTGGGCGGACCCGGGCCGGGCGGCACGGCGGCGAGGCACGCCGGAGCACGCCCGGCCCCAGTGGGCTGACCGGAGCGGGATGGCAGCAGGCACGCCGGAGCACGCCAGGCCGCGGCGGGCGGACCGGAGCGGGGCGGCACCGCGACGAGGCACCCCGAGGTAGGGCGTGGTGCGGGGAGCCGCAGTCGGCGGGTGCGGTGGGTCGGGGCCGTGGTGGTGTTCACGGCTCCGACCTTGCCCCGGTCGGTGGAGGTGAACCAGGGGTGATCACCGGCCTGTGGACAACTCCTGTCCTTGTGGACAAGTAGGGGGCGGCGTCCCGCGCCGGCAGGATGAGCGCCGTGCGAAGCGTCTGCGTGATCGGGCTCGGGTTGATCGGTGGTTCGGTGTTGCGCGCGGCAGCCGCCGCAGGGCGCGTGACCTGGGGCGCGACCGCTTCGAGAGCCGACGCGGACGCCGCCCGGCAGGACGGTCACGACGTGGTCGACCTCCCCGAGGCGCTGGACCGGGCACGGGTGCGGGACGCGCTCGTCGTCGTGGCCGTTCCGCTCCCGGCTGTGGAAGAAGTGCTGCGCGCCCTCCCCGAAGGCGTTCGCCTCACCGACGTGGTCAGCGTCAAGGGCCCGGTCGTCGACCTGGTCCGCCGGGTCGCGCCGCACGCCCGGTACGTCGGCGGACATCCCATGGCGGGCAGCTCCTCCTCCGGCTGGGCCGCGGGCCGCGCGGACCTGTTCGAGGACGCCGCCTGGGTCGTCACGGCCGAGGACGACGCCGACCCGGACGTCCTCGTCGACGTCATAAAACTCGCGCTCGCCGCGAAAGCGCACGTCGTGCCCACCGCCGCGCCGGAGCACGACGCCGCGGTGGCCCGCATCTCCCACCTGCCGCACCTGATGGCCGCCGTGCTGGCCAGCGTCGGCGCGGACGGCGGGCCGCTGGCCCTCTCGCTGGCCGCGGGCTCGTTCGGCGACGGCACGCGCGTCGCGGGCAGCCGGCCGGAACTGGTCCGCGCGATGTGCGAGGGCAACCGGGGCGCGCTGCTGGAAGCCGTGGACGACGCGTTGGGCCGGCTCGGCGCGGCCCGCGGTTCGCTCGCCTCGACCGGTGGCCTGGCCAAGACCATCGACGCAGGTCACGCCGCACGCGTCGCGCTGGACAACCGGTCCGCCCGCACCGACCTGACCATGGACCTCACCGCCCCCGACGCCTTGCGGGCCCTGCGCGACCTCGGTGCGCGTGGCGGCCGGATCGTCGCCCTGGACGGATCGACCGCACTCGCGCGCACGCCATAGGGTGCAGCGGTGGAGCGTCGCAAACTCGTCGCGGTGCTCGGGGGCCTCGTGCTGATCGGCGGCGCGGTGGTGGTGCTGCGCAACGAATCCGCTCCCCCGGTGCCGGAGGTCTTCGAACGGTCCCTGGCCGACGGCGTCGAGTACGTCCCCGACACCCGGGGCCTGGTCGCGCCGACCGACCTGGTGCTCACCGCGCTGGACCGCACCAGCCTGCGCGCGAGCTGGACCGCCGGCGGGGGCCTCGGCCACGGCGGCTTCGAGGTGCGCTGGAACGGTGGGACCCGCCTGGTCCGGGGCACCGAGACCGAGCTGACCGACCTGGACGCGAACGCCGACGTCACCGTCGAGGTGCGCGCGCTGGACGCGCTGGGCACCCGTTCCGCCGCCGTCACCGCGCAGGCCGCGCCCCGGCTCGCGTACGACGAGGACTGGCTGGCGGGCCTGATGGTGCCGCTGACCGTGTTCGACGGTCCGGCGCCCATGGACCCGCGCCGCTGGCGGGTCCTCGACAACGGCGACACCGACTGCCTGGGGCTGCGCCCGCTCAACGGCAAGCGGCTGGAGATCACCTGCGACCGCGTCGACCTGCAGTCGAACGCCCCGGTGCGGTTGCGGGCGCCCGGCGAAGTCGACGAACGCGCCCGCGCCTCGCTCACCACCGACGGCCCCATCGGCCACCGGCCGGGCGAGAGCGAGATGGCGATCGCCCTGCTGCCCGAGCCGTTCGGTGACCTGGGCCCGCTGGCCGAACCGTTCCCGCCGGGCGCGGTCGTCCTGCGCGTCACGCAGACCGACGCGCGGTTCGTCGGTGACGGCGTCACGTCCACTGAGACGGGAGCGACGTACCCGCCGCCGACGCCGGGCGTCCGGCACCGGTGGGAGCTGCGGGTGCTGACCGACTCCGTGGTGGCGCTGCGCGACGGCGTGGAGGTGGCGAAGGCGCCGGTGGCGGTGCCGTGGACGACGGCACGCGCGCGCCTGGTGTTCCGGCAGGCCGACGGCACCATCGTGGACACGTTCGGCACCGGTGGCCTGCCCGCCTACCCGCTGCCCGAGTCCGTCGTGCCGCTCGGGCCGGGCGTCGCGGAGGGCGGTGCGACGTCGTTGGGCAACGTGGCGAGCCCGAAGCTGGAAGGCGCGTCGTCGGTGCGCGTGGTCGCGTCCGTGGTGGCCGGGAAGGCCGCGCCGATCACCGTGGAACTGGGCACGCGGTCGGCCCCCGCCCTGCCCATGCGCCCCGACCAGGCGCTCGACGACAGCCGCCCGTCCGTCGTCTACGCGGACTTCCCGCTACCGTCACCGGACCGGAACCCCAAGGTCAGGCTGCGCGCGGAGGGCGAGGTGACGGTGCACGACGCGCACCTCGTCGTCGCCGAGGGACCGGACGCCCGCCGCCCGCTGCCCCAGCTCACCGACCGCGCCCTGCCCGCGCCGGAGGTGCCCGCGCCCGCGGTGTCCGTGCTGCACGAGTCCGGCGACGGCGCCCGGTTCCCGCCGGACCCGGACGGACCGCGGTTCCCCGGCGGTGGCGGCAGGCTCCGGGCGACGGTCGAGCTCACCGGCCCGGTGGCCCGCGAGATCGCCGCGATCAAGGGCCTGGAGGTGGACCTCGACGGTGACCGGATCGCCGTCCTGCCCACCAACGGCTCGGCGGGCGGTCGGCACGAGTTCGTGGTGGACCTGGACGAGCTGTCCACCGGGCGGCACCAGCTGGTGGTGCGGGTGCTCCCGGTGGACGAACGCCGGGGCGTGCAGACGCAGGAGCAGTCGTTCGAGATCCGGCCCTTGTAGGGCGCGGCGAAGGTTCCTTGGTCTCGGGTCCGCAACGACGTAGTGACCCCGATCACCGGGCCACCTAGCTTGACTCAATGGAACGTCGCCGCGTCGCCCTGATCGTCGTCGGTGTGGTGCTGTTCGCCGGGGTGATCACGGTGTTGCGGACCACCGGCGTCGGCGGACCCACCACCGCGACGAGCACGTCGGCGGCGCCGCCGACGTCGCTCGAGCCGTACGCCGCTGAGGGCGTGCTGGTGCCGACCGCCGGGGCGCCGCCCGAGCAGCCCGGCGCGTTGACCGTGTCGTCCGGGCCCCGGCGGTTGCAGCTGCGCTGGACCGGTGGCGCCCCCGGTTACGAGGTGCGGTGGGGCGCCGACCGGCTCGACCACGGCAAGCTCCTCACGCAGTCCGTCACCCAGCTCGACGGGCTGGAGGACGAGCGGTCGTACCAGGTCGAGGTGTACGCGGTGGACGCGTTCGGGCAGCGGTCCGCGCCCGCGAAGGCCTCCGGGACGCCGCACGCCTCCCCGGACGGCGACTACGCCCTGGCGGACCGGTTCGACCAGCCCGACGCGCCCGACCCGACGCGGTGGCGGTTGGCGTCACGGGGCAACTGCGCGCGCGCCACGCCCGGACAGGGTGACGACGGGCGTCGGCTGGTGCTCAGCAGCAACTGCGCGGCGGCTCCGGCGACGTTGCGGTCGCGGACGCCGTTCGTGCTGCGGGACGCCGACGAGCTGGGCCGGTTCGTCGTGGAGACCGACGCGCCCGGCGCCGACGGCGAGCTGGTGCTCGACCTCGTGCCCGGACCGGTGTCGCTGGTCAGCGGTGACGCGTTGCCGCCGGACGCGGTGCGGCTGCGGGTGGCGAC
>NZ_JBFAAX010000168.1:0-11486 GCF_040639995.1 Actinosynnema sp. NPDC023658
GTGAGAAGGGTGTTCAGGTCTGTCGTCACAAACGGATCTTGAACACCCTTCGTCCGTCTCCGGACCTCACCCCGTCTTACGCATTACTCGTCTAGACGCCCGGTCGGCGGCGGAGGTGACCGCCTCACGTGAGCTCGCCGTGGCACTGTCTGCGGACCTCCTCCCGGCCCCCTTCGACGGCGTGTCCTGGCTGATCCCCGGGATCGTCGCCGTGTGGGGGTTCTTCGCCGTCCTGGGCTGGGACCGCAGACGGATCGGCCTGCTTCCTCCCAGCGTGTGGGGCCACCTGTGGGAGAACAAGTTGTTGCTGCTTCTGGCGGGCGCCGTGGCCCTGGTAGCAGCGTGGGCGTACACGAGGCTCGGAGGTGTCGACATGCTCGACACCGTCCCGATGAACGACGTCCTGGTGGTGAGCGTGCTCGCGGGGGTGCTGGGCGTGCTCGCGGCTGCCGTGAAGGTCTGGCACCACCGCCGCAGCGTTCCCGTTTTGACTCAACGCAGTGGACCGCTTTCCACGCTCGATGCGGCAAGCAAGAGCGACGACAGAATCGACCGCCCGGCCTATCGGACAACGGACGGCAAAGTCGGCCTGCTCGTACATGAGGATCAAGGTGCCGTGGTGCTCACCCCACCCATCCAGTACACCGAGATCGACCGCGTCGCCGACTCGATCGAGAAGCAACACCTCGGCACCGCAGTCACCAGCATCGAGCAGGACCCTGAATGGGGAAGGAAGGTGAGGTTCGCCGCCAGTGACACCTACGTAAGCAGCCCGACCGCAGTCGTCGACGCTGTCCCCTTCGGCCCGTCGGAACCGATCCTGCAGTACGTCGACACCTTCTGACACGATAATGCCGCCCCATAGGCGGCATTATCGACTTGCGCCATAAGTTCCGGCGAAAGTGTCACTAGTCCAGAGCCGGTTACTACCGGTTGCACGAGTGCTGATGAAGCATACATCCAGCGAGGTATCCATGTCGAGCAATCCGCAGGTCACCCGGCTACGCGTCTCCCACCTCCACATCCACATCCACGATCGAATGAACATCATCGGGCAACCGCAGGCGTTCTCCCGGTTGCTGCGAAACCCCGCGCCTGTCGCCGGCTTCGAAGTCACCCTCCCGTTCGGACCCGGGTTGGCGATCGACAACGAGTTCTGGGCTTTGATCGCGGATGGCCGGATGCCGACTGTCCCGGCGACGGACACTGCCGCTTCGAAGCTCCGAACCGCGGGAGTCCCCCTCCGCTGCAGCGGCACGCTCGACGTCCCCAGTGGGTACATACCGCGGATCGAGGCCCACCTGCGACCTTTTGGTGTGGTCGCGACGACGACCGTAGACCTCGTTTGGACCGATCCCATGCCGCTGGAGCAAGTGCCCGCGCACGTGCAAGCACTGGAGCGCACTCAGGCGGCCGCAGCGATCGGCCCGGTCCGCTGGAGTGGCGATTTGGCCGAGGCGAGCGCGGGCATCGCCGCGCACATCGTCGGCCGACTGAGCGAACCGGACACCGGATACTCGCTCACCCTGCCAACACATCGGCTAGTCACGATCATCAGTGGTGCCGGAGTGGCGGCGGGCACGGTCCCATCTGCGAACAGCTCGATCCACTCGGCCCTGCACCGGTTGTCGGCCGGCCAGGACATCTTGGCTGACCCGACCATCGCACTGGTGCCGCTCTGGAGCAACGCCGGGTATGCCGTCTCCGCCGCCAAGCTGTTTTACCTGCTCGACCAAGGCAGCGCATTGCTGTCGGCCGACATGATCCCGGCATCCTCCGGTGCCGGGGGCGGCACTTCGAGGGCACACCGTCTAGTGTTCCTTCTGCTCACCCACGTACTGGCCAGTATCGGACTACTGCGCGCCGCGCAGTCCAGTAAGTCGGTGCTGATGAGGGAGTGGGGGCGAACAGCCGCAGCGCAGATCGGCAGGCTGTTCGGTCCGGCGAGCGCCTACCGCACGTGGGGGCTCATCACCCGAGCGCTTGTCCAACGCCTCGGCGCTACCCAAGAAATCAACGCGTACCTGCCGACGCCGTTGAGGCCGAACCCCGACTTCCCCGAGCTACCGACAGGGACGCCCGGACAATCCCTCCCGTGAAGGTCGTCTCGGCCGGTCAGAGAGTTCCCAGTCCGCGACCACGGACTCGGCGCTGACGGCCAGTGCCACCTCGTGGGGTGCCAGGACTGTGCCGCTCGAAAAGTCATCGCCGCTGGTAGAGCGGGGTGTCGCCGCGTTGGGACCATGTCCAGGTGATCGTGTCGCTGCTGTACAAGGTGACCCGAAGGTTGTTGTCCGTCCCGGCGGTGCTGCTGCGCGGCGAGGCGGCGAAGGACGCCGAGCTGCTCGTGCTGCGGCACGAGAACACGGTCCTCCGTTGGCAACTCGCGGGTCCGGTCCGCTACGAACCCGCCGATCGGTTCTGGTTCGCCGCTCTGGCCGGGCTGGTGGATCGCCGCCGGTGGCGGGAGGTCTTCCCGGTCACGCCGGGCACCCTGCTCGCCTGGCATCGCAGGTTCGTTGCCCGCACGTGGGACCATTCCGCGCGTCGACGCACCGGACGCCCACCGACACGAGCCGCGGTCAAGACCCTCGTGCTGCGACTCGCCCGGGAGAACCCGCGATGGGGTCATCGGCGGATCCAGGGCGAGTTGGCCCGATTCGGCCACCGCATCGCCTACTCGACGGTCTGGCGGATCCTGTACGACGCGGGCATCGACCCGGCCCCACGCCGTGGTGGCCCGACCTGGCGGCAGTTCCTCATCGCCCAGGCCCAGGGCATCATCGCGGCGGACTTCCTCCACTTCGACACCGTGCTCGGCAGACGCCTGTACGCACTGGCCTTCCTCGAACACCACACCCGGCGCCTGCACATCACCGGGGTCACCGCCCACCCGACCCAGGCATGGACCACACAGCAGGCGCGGAACCTCGCCGTCGACCTCGGACACCGGATGGAGTCCCTGCGATTCCTGCTCCGTGACCGCGACGGCAAGTACAGCCAGACGTTCGACGCCGTCTTCCAGGGCGACGACCTGCGCGTGATCAAAAGCGTGCCGCAGGCGCCCCGGATGAACGCCCACTGCGAACGGGTCATCGGCACCATTCGACGCGAAGTCCTCGACCACATCCTGATCACCGGTGAAGCCCACGCACGGCAAGTCCTCACGACCTATGAGGACCACTACAACCGACACCGACCTCACCAGGCCCGCGACCAACTGCCACCCCGAGCCCGGGCACCCCGCCGCAGCACACGACCTCGGCACCCACAGACTGCGCCGCACCCGCATCCTCGGCGGTCTCATCAACGAGTACAGACAAGCCGCCTGAACAGCAGCGATGACTTTTCGAGCGGCACAGGTTCCGGCGAAAGCACCAGCCACCGCCGTCGCGATTTGTAGCGTTTGCATCATCACTCCTCTATCTGGTCGCAGTCGTCCTGATGCGCTTGTCACTGTGCCGGACGGATCTTGAACAAGACTGAAGTGACCTGAAGAGCTTTTCAGGAACCGCGACGGCACTACGGCATAGTGTCGACATGCGGGTACTGGTGGTAGAGGACGATCGCCGATTGGCCGGCTTGCTCGTCCGAGGGCTTACAGCGGAGAATTTCGTCGTCGATGTGGAATACAACGGGTTGGACGGACTGTGGCGAGCCGAGGATTTCCCCTATGACGTGATCGTGTTGGATGTGATGCTGCCAGGATTGAATGGCTACCGCGTGTGTGAGCGGTTGCGGTCGGCGGAGGTGTGGACGCCGATCCTGATGCTCACCGCGAAGGACGGCGAGCTGGACGAAGCCGAAGGGCTGGACACAGGTGCGGACGACTATCTGACCAAGCCGTTCTCCTATCTTGTGCTGGTGGCGCGTCTGCGGGCGTTGGCCCGTCGGGGCGGCACGCCGCGACCGACGGTGCTCCGCGTCGGGGACCTTGAGCTAAACCCGGCCGCACGAACCTGCTGCCGCGGCCACACACCAATCACGCTGACCGCCAAGGAGTTCGCCGTGCTGGAGTTCATGTTGCGCCACCACGACCGGGTGGTGAGCAAGGTCGAGATCATCGCCGGAGTGTGGGACGAGGCCCGCGACCCGGACCTGGTTGAGGTCTACATCAGCGCATTGCGCCGAAAGATCGATGCACCGTTCGACCGACGCACCATCACCACCATCCGCGGCACGGGCTACCGACTGGACAGCAGGGATCGGGCAAGCAGATGAGCGGATGGACCACTCGACCCGGATCGCTGCGCAGGCGGGTCAGCTTGATCGTGGCGCTGGTCGTCACCGTGCCGATCGTTACCGTGGCGGTGATGGTCGCAGCCTTCATTAAGGATCAAAGCATGCGACTTGGCGTATCACCCGTGAATCGCGCTAACGAAATCTGCGCCACCGGAGTCTACGTACGCCCCGAACAGGGCTTACAGGCGACCGCTTATGAGCGTTGGGGCGGCGAGTGTGGCGCTGACGGGGATGACCTGATGGTGCCGCCGTTGAAAGTGGACGACATCAGACAGAAGCAAGCGGGCGAATCGGACCTAGCCGTTACGGTGATAGTTCGACACTACTCTCACCTGCACGTTCCACAGTTGTCGCTATGGCCTTTCACGGACCCCGACTCAATCAGGTTCGGTGTAATGCGCAGCGACGGTTCGGTGGAGGGCTCGCGTCCGATCTCCAAGCTCGGCCTGGACGACGACAGCCCGATCACGCTGAAGGATCGAGCGCCGGAGTACGAGGCGATGTGGCTGAAAGTACGGGACGAACTCACGCAGTCCCAGCGATCTCTGAATCATCAGGTTCTGGCGCTGGCGGGTGGTGCGTTGGCGTTGATCGGGTTGTTCACCGTGGTGGCGTGGGTAGCGACCGGCAGGGTCTTGCGGCCGGTGGAGGAGATCCGGCTCCGGATGGCCGACATCACCGAGCACGACCTGACTGGGCGAGTAGCCGTACCGCGGGCCCGTAACGAGATCGCACGCCTCGCATCGACGGTCAACGCAACACTGGACCGGTTGCAGGCCGCGGTCGAGGAGAACCGGCGGTTCGTGGCAGACGCCTCGCACGAGTTGCGCAGCCCCATCGCCGCACTGCGGACCGAGCTGGAGATCGCCACCGCCCACCCGGACCAGGCCGACTGGCCCACCGTGGTCGACGCCGCCCTGGCCGACACCGAGCGCCTGCAACACCTCGCCACCGATCTGCTCCTGCTGGCCCGCCTCGACCACACCACCATCGACGACAACACGGTCGACCTCGCAACACTGGTCCGAGAGCACACCGCCCACCGTCGGACCCGACACACCCTCACCGCGGAGGTGCCCGATCACGCCGTCCTGGTGCGCGGCAGCCGCACCCTGCTGGACCGCTTGCTGGGCAACCTACTCGACAACGCCGATCGCCACGCCACCACCGCCGTCACCGTCCACCTCGCCGAGGACGCGGACCAAGCGGTTCTGGAGGTCATCGACGACGGCCCCGGAATCCCACCCGCCGACCGAGACCGCGTGTTCACCCGCTTCACCCGACTCGACGACGCCCGCACCCGCGACACCGGCGGCACGGGCCTCGGACTACCCATCGCCCGCCGCATCGCCGCCACCCACCACGGCACACTCCACGCTGCCGCGCACACCGGTGGAGCACGATTCGTCGCCGTTCTCCCGCTGCTGGCGTAAACCCTGCGCCGGAGGGGTCAACGAGCGGTTCTGTCGCTGATTGCGTGATCAACGATTCGAGCTGAAGGACCGGTCGCAGCCTTGCCGCTGCTACCTACTGGTCGAGCAGGATGCGCTTGCGCAGCAGTGCGAAGCTCGCCCTCCCGTAGGTCTGCCGCTCGGCAATCTGGTCTTGTTGACAACTCCTTCGGTGGGTCCGTTGCTGTGGGGCAGAGTCAGCCCGGCGGTCACCGTGTCGTGGTCCTTAAGCAAGCAGTGGACGAAGTGGCGCAGGGCGGGCAGGTCGTCGGCCAGGACCGCGTTGGTCCAGGCGTCGAAGTCCTGGCCCCGACGACAGGTGAGGAGCACGGCGGATCCGCTGGGCGAGGGGGCAGTCGGCGTGTGCCGCTCAGAAAGTCATTGCCGCTGGTAGAGCGAGGTGTCGCCGCGTTGGGACCCTGTCCGGGTGATCGTGTCCCTGCTGTACAAGGTGGCCGGAGGTTGTTGTCCGAGCCGTCGGTGCTGCTGCGCGGCGAGGCGGCGAATGACACTGAGCTGCTCGTGCTGCGGCACGAGAACGCGGTCCTTCGTCGGCAACTGGCAGGTCCGGTCTGCTACGAGTCCGCTGATCGGTTCTGGATCGCCGACCTGTTCGGGATGGTGACCCGTCGCCGGTGGCGGGAGGTCTTCCCCCGTTACCCCTGGCACTCTGCTCGCCTGGCACCGCGGGACTCGTGGCCCGCAAGTGGGACTACTCCACATGTCGACACATCGGGCGCCCACCGACACGAGCGGCGGTCAAGTCACTCGTGCTGCGACCGGCCACGGACAACCCACGATGGGGTCACCGCCGAATCTAGGGTGAACTGGCCCGACTCGGTCACCACATCGGTCACTCGACCGTCTGGCGGATCCTGCACGACGCGGGCATCGACCCGGCACCACGTGGTGGTCCGATCTGACGGGCGTTTCCCATCACCCAGGCCCAGGGCATAATCGCGGCCGGCTTCCTCCGCCTCGACACCGTGCTCGGTCGAAGGCTCTACGCCCTGGCGTTCATCGAGCACGACACCAGGCGCCTGCACATCACCGGAGTCACCGCCCACGCGACCTGGTCACGGACCACGCAGCAAGCCAGGACCTTACCGCCGACCTCGGAACGGGCTCGGGATCCCTGCGCTTCCTGCTTCGCGATCGCGACGGCAAGTACGGCCAGACGTTCGACACCGTCTTCCACTCCGACGACCTCCTCGTCATCACCAGTACACCACAGGCACCGCGAATGAACGCACACTGCGAACGGGTCATCGGCACCATCAGACGCGAACTCCTCGACCACATCCCGATCACCGGCGAGAGCCACGCACGTCATGTCCCCAAGGCCTACGAACACCCACTACAACCGACGCCGCCCCCACAGGCCCGCGACCAACCACCACCCGAGAGCCAGCAACACTCCGCCACGGTGCACGACCTCGACACCCGCAGACCGCTCCGCGCCCGCATCCTCGGCGGACTCATCAACGCATACAGACACGCTGCTTGACCAGCAGCAATGACTTTCGAGCGGCGCAAGGTCGGCAGGAATACCAGTGCGCCAGAGCTACTCATTTTGACCCACGAGTTGGCCGACCGCGGTCGGCGGCCACCCTCGCTTGATCGGGATGCTGCTGGCCCGGATGCGCCCCCGGTGCTGAGGTACTGCTCGGCGCGCATGTCCTCACAGGCCGCGACGACGCCGATGACGTGGCACAAGGGGTGTGCCTGGCAGTACTCACGGTGCTGCCGGGCTACCGCAACCTGGACACACCGCTCTTGGCCTTCGTCTACGGCATCGCCGCGTACAAAGTCGCCAGCCGCCCACCGCGCCGCGGCGCGCAACCCCGCCGAGCCCGTGCCCGAGTTACCCGACCGGCGGGGCACCGGTCCGGACGCTAAACAGCGCGTCCTGGCTCACGAGACGATCGAACTTCTCAAACCGTTGCTCGACGCACTGCTGGGACGACAATGGGAGATCATCGTGCTGCGCGTCGTCGTGGGACTGTTCGCCGACGAGACCGCCCACACGCTCGGCACGCCCCCGGAGCGGTCCGCGTCGCCCAGCACCGGGCTCTGAACCGGATACGCGAAGCCCTGACCGCGCCATGATGTCGCGATCACTCTCGTTCACACGCCATGCTTCCCACCGTCCGGCTGCGGTGGTGGCCAGCGACGGTCGGTGGACGCCTGTTGCGATCGTCGGTCGCAGTTCAACGCTGTGAATGGTCGACCCGTTTCGGCGTGGTCTGGTGGTGCGGTAAAAGGCGAAACCACACCACCAGACCGACCCGGTTCCGGTCACGTCAGGATTTCCAGGGCCTCCAGGTTGAACTGCCCTCTGGTGCCGGGTGGATCAGATCACGTAGATCCACAGGCGGTAGGTCTTGGTCGAACTGCTCCACCGGCAGTCCCAGTCGTAGACGTCGGCGTAGTTGGCGTAGTACCAGTAACCCCGGCTGTCGCACGGGCCCAGTCGGTTGAACGTCTCGCCAGTGTTGACCCACCCCGCCTCGGCGATGCCGCCGACCGCGACCTGCTGGTTCGCGACGACGGACTGCGCGACCGGGGCGGCCGTCGCGGTCCCCGCAACCGCACCCAGCGCCGCGACCGCCATGCCCGCGGCGACCAACATCCTCTTCACACGTGACACGATGTCACTCCTCTTTGTCGAACCGTCCGTTGAATCGGCCCGGGACTGAGGTCGGTAGGCAATCGGCCGACCGAACCCTTCCCGCGAGCCTTTCGGAAGAATCCGGGTGGATTCACGATTGCCACTGTGCAGGATCACCCTTAGCGCTCCCTGAACCAGGCTGAAGGTGCTTCAGGTTCCGGGTCCGGATGCGGCACAGTGGCGGCATGCAGGTACTGGTGGGGTTGACCCGTTTTGACGGACAGGGTCGATGAGTGTGGTCAGGCTACCCGGGCCACCGGGTGGTGTCGGGTGGCTTCGTAGGTGGTGGGGCTGAGGTAACCGAGGCTGGAGTGCAGTCGGCGGGGGTTGAACCAGCCCTCGATGTATTCGAAGATCGCCTTGTGCGCCCTGGTCCTGGTGGGCCAGGGCTGCCGGTCGAGCAGTTCGGTCTTGATCGTGGCGAAGAACGACTCGGCGACGGCGTTGTCCCAGCATTGCCCCTTGCGGCCGATCGACAATCGCACGCCCAGGTCGTCGCGAGGGCGGCGAACCGGGCGGAGGTGTATTGACAGCCCCTGTCGGCCTGGAAGATCATCCCGGGGTCGGGGCGCCGGTGTCGCACGGCGTTGTCGAGGGCCTGGGTGACGAGGTCGGTGCGCAGGTGGTCGGCGGTGGCCCAGCCGACGACGCGTCGTGAGGCGATGTCGATGACGGTGGCCAGGTAGAGCCAGCCTTCCCAGGTGTGGACGTAGGTGATGTCCCCGCACCACCGGGTGTCGACATCCTTGGCGGAGCAGGAGAAATCACGTCGGATCAGGTCCGCGGGCACGGTCGCGGAGGGGGCCGGGACGGTGGTGGTGCGCCACCGCTTCGGTGCGCGTCCGGCGCGTCCCGCTTCGCGCAGGAGCCGGGCGACGCGCTTGCGGGAATGCCGATGGCCCTTGGCCCGCAACTCGGCGTGCACCCTGGGCGCGCGCCGTAGGTGCCCCGCGACTCGTCGTGGATCGCGACGACCCGCGCGGTCAACTCGACGTCCTGCCGTGCGCGGTCGATGGGAGTGGCGGTGCGGCGGGTG
This sequence comes from Actinosynnema sp. NPDC023658, assembly GCF_040639995.1. Classification (NCBI taxonomy): domain Bacteria; kingdom Bacillati; phylum Actinomycetota; class Actinomycetes; order Pseudonocardiales; family Pseudonocardiaceae; genus Actinosynnema; species Actinosynnema sp. NPDC023658. The sequence goes on from NZ_JBFAAX010000168.1 coordinate 9,401, forward strand.
TAGTAGGCGGACCGGGAGACCTTCAGCAGCGTGCACGCCCGGTGGACGTTGCCGCCGCCCGCTCGCTCCGCCTCGATGAGCGGGTACACGTTCACCGGATCTCCTTGGCGAAGAAAGCCGTCTTAGATTCAACCGGTCAAGGCAACACTCTCTGCCGGGGTGCGGAACCCGAGGCATTTGCGGGGTCGGTTGTTGAGTTTCGCCGCGATGGCGTCGAGGTCCTTTTGGCTGAACGTGGCTAGGTTCGCCCTTGGGCAGGTACTGACGCAGCAGCTTGTTGGTGTTCTCGTTAGTGCCGCGCTGCCAGGGGCTTCGCGGGTCGGCGAAGAACACCGCGACATCGGTGGCGGTGGTGAATGCCTTGTGGGCTGCCAACTCCATGCCCCGGTCCCACGTCAGCGTGGCGTGCAACTGCGGGTCCATGCGTCCGTAGGCTTCGACCAGGGCCGGGACGACCACCGCGGTATGGCGGCTCGCTGGCTTGACGATCGTGAGGAACCGGGACTTCCGGTCGACCAGGGTCGCAACCTGGCTGTTGGCCGACCCGAGGACCAGGTCGCCTTCGAGATGCCCGAGTTCGGTGCGACGCTCCGCACTCGGCGGACGCTGTCCGATCGGCCGAGCATCGATGATCTGCGAGTGCCACTGTCCCTTCACCGTGTGCCGCTTGTGTTTCCGGATCGGGCGCCCGGTGCGCAGCCGCATCGACAACACGCGCGGGACCACCTTCCAGCGGGTGGTGTAGACCGACCGGTAGATCGTCTCGTGGCTGATCCGCATCTCCGGCTCGCCGTCGTGGTGCAGGCGCAGGTGGCCGACGATCTGCTCGGGTGACCACTCCTCACCCAACAACGCCACCACCTTCTCCCGCAACCCGGGACGACGGGCAAGCAGACGCGGCTTGGGGCGCCTGGCCCGCTCCGAAGCCAGCTCCTGCGCCGCGGTCGCCCGATACCGGACGCGGCCGCCGTTGCGGTTCACTTCACGGCTGACCGTGGACACGGCACGACTCAGGCGTTCGGCGATCGCCCGGTAGAACTCACCCGCGTGCAGCCCTCGCGAGATTTCCTCCCGCTCGACCAAGACCAGGCTCCCACCACGCGCCCTGCGGAGCTCGGGAGCGATGCCACCATGGTGCTTGAGCACGGTGAACACCGAACCGGGCGGCTTGCCGATCCCACGCGAGATGACGCTGATCGACTCCCCGATTTTCCACCTCCGCCACAGATCGGCTTTCATCTCGTCCGACATCCCCGGCCGACCCAACTTCGCCACGCACACCCACCTCAACCAGCACTGTTGCTCCGACCGGTTGAATCTAAGGTGGCACGCCGGAGTATCTCCACGTCCTCCGACAACCGGCGGTTCTCCCGCCGCAGTCGGACCAGCTCCTCGCGCTCGTCGGTGGTCAACCCGTCGGTCCGGGTGCCGGCGTCGCGCTCGGCCTGCACGACCCACTGCCGCACCGCGGTCTCGGTCAGGTCGAAGTCGAGCGCGACCTGCCGCACCGACCGGTCGCCCCGACCGCACAACTCCACGATCTCGGCCTTGAACTCCGGGGTGAACGACCGCCGAGGCCGCCGCTTCCTCCTGCCCATGGGCTCCATGATCGGACATCCCTCCGGGGACACGCGTCCCCTGATCTCAGATGTCCGTCAGGACGGGGCAGGCCCACGCCGATTGATCGACAGACACGAGGCTGCAACGGCACATCGCCGGTCAGGGCTACCGTGCTGACCCTGGCACCCCACAGGTCTATACCGGTTCGCCCCAAGCGGCATCCCCACGAGCGCGACATACGACAATAGAGAAGTGAGCGAAGAGCGGTTACCCCTGCAGTCGACCGACCTGACCGTGATGGAGCAGGAGGTGGTCGACGCCGCCCGCCGCGGAGTATGGGCCGGTCCCGAAAGCGACTGCCCGACAGACCTCGCGGTCGCCGGGGATGCGGGTCTGCACGTGCGGGCAGGATTGATCCGCGAACTGCTCATGGGACTTCACCCTGGATGTTGGACACGGGGTTATGCGGCGTGGGTCAGCGTAGCCGGTGTCGAAGTGAGGCTGTTCTCGTAGTCGATTGGGGATG
>NZ_JBFAAX010000169.1:0-11375 GCF_040639995.1 Actinosynnema sp. NPDC023658
GCCCCGCCACCTACGAAGCAATCCGACACCACCCAGTGGACCAGGTAGCCTGACCACACCTCACCGACCCTGTCCGTCAAAACGGGTCAACCCCAATCGGGCAAGGAACGGTGCAGCGTCGGCTCCCCACCGATGAACTGCACCATTTCAACGCCGATCCTGCCGGCCTGGTCGATGACACTCTCCCAGTCCCTCGAGGTCATCACACCGTCGTTGCCACCTGGCCCCGACTCCGCGTAGCAGTGAGAGCACTGCAATTGACACTTGCCAGTAATCTCCAACCAAAGAAATGAAAGATCGCTCATCTCAACCTCATCTCTTTCGATGTGAATAGCACAACCGACTTTGTCGGATAACCGCGTTCTCATCCACCGCCAACAGGGCACGCAGCGAGAAACGGCACACCGCACCGGTGAACAATCGGCGTCGAAGAGGGCGTCGTAGCCGAGCCGGACTGCTTCCGCGGCGTAACGACGACCCTGCAGCGAAGTCGGCGACACCGGGACCGGTCAGCGGTGGCGCCGCAGCCCGCACAAGCGCGACACCGATGTGCCGGTACAGCGGTTTCCTACCACCGGAACGCATCCGTTCCTCCCGCCGGTACAGAGCGGAACGGGCTGGGAAGACACCCGGCCCGTGAGCGGCGGCGGCCTCAGACGCCACCGGTGACGCACGCCGACGCACATGTTGGGTCACAATTGTCGTCGGTGCCGTTGGGGCAGGCGTTCAACGCCGGGTCCGCGGGCGCGTGAGTGATGCCGCGCCGATCGAGCGCAAATGGGTCGCGGTGGGTGGGCATTTCCGTCGTCGTCATGAGCAGTGGTTCCCTTTCGTCGTCCGGTCTGATCGGTATCGATCCGACGGGCGGTGATGCAGCCCAGAGGCGGTCTGTCGCCACGTGTAAGGGCGTTCTACGACACCAGCCGGTCCGGGTGTGCCTCTAGGCTGAGCGGTGACTCACGGTGGGATCACGCCCACTCACAGTCCGGGAAGGCGGGAGTGTTGTCGTGACCGGCGGGGCGCGTTCGACAAACGGGGGCAGCGGTGAGACCAACGCCTTTGCGGCGGAACTCGCCCGTTGGCGTGACGTGCGGAGCCTGTCCCGCACCGCGCTGGCCAAGTTGATGGGCTACGACCGCTCATACGTGTCCAAAGTGGAGTCGGGCCACGAGCGCCCATCACGAGAGTTCGCGCTGCACGCCGACACCGCACTGAAGTCAGGCGGGGCACTGCGCACCGCATTCCGCGAGTTCGAGGCCGGTCGCACCGGCAAGCCCCGTCCGCCGCTGCCATCCACCCCTGCGGACCAGTCCGGAGCGGGGAGTCTGGTGGTCGACCACGACGACGCCACCTTGCACTACGACGGGCATACCTACCGGCTCACCCAACGCCGCCGCCTGGTCAACGGCGGTACGGAGCCCATCACCCGCTACCTGATCCGCATCTCCGTCGACCGCTACCCCGGCGACCCCGAACGGTCCAACCGCCTCTACAGCGAGAACCCGCTCACCTGGGACGAAATCGACTTGCATGCCTGGCACGGCCAGGACCGGGCCGAGCCGATGAGCTGGAGCGCCCACCACGACCGCGACGCCTTCAAGGAAGTCTGGCTGCACTTCGCCGGCGACACCGGCCACTTCCCGCTCTACCCCGGCGAGTCGACCTGGATCGAATACGAGTACACCGTCCGCGACGAGCACTGGGGCAACTGGTTCCAACGCGCCATCCGGTTGCCCACCGCGAAGCTGTCGGTCTCGCTGAACTTCCCCGCCGACCTCACCCCGGTGGTGTGGGGCCTGCACACCTCCATGACCGCCGACGCCATGCCCTTTCCCACCGCCATCCACCGCACCACCGACGGCGACCGGGTGATCTTCGCCTGGTCATGCCAGGACCCACCCCCGCACGCCCGCTACCGACTCGAATGGGATTTCCGCGGCCGCACGACCACCGACATCACCCCCGCGCATCCCAGTGAGACCATGGCCGCCCTGGGCGTGGTCCAGGATGGCGATCCCCTGCTGCGCCGCACCGCCCGCACCTTCGACCTGCCCGCCGAAGCCGAGGACGCCCGCCGGGTCATCACCGAGTTGCACTCCGCCGCCGAACGCATCGCCCATGCTCACACCTTCGGCAAGGGCATGGGCATCGCCGCACCCCAGATCGGCATCGACCGCGCCGCCGCTCTTGTCCGCCCGCCCGGCACCGACCAGTCGATCACGCTGCTCAATCCCTCGATCATCGAGAGCGGCACCGAGATCGATGAGCAGTACGAGGGCTGTCTGAGCTTCTTCGACGTCCGCTGCCTGGTTCCGCGACCGATGCAGATCCACGTCGAGCACACAGACATCACCGGCGAGAAGAAGATCACCGTCTTCGACCGCGGCATGGCCCGGCTGGTCGCCCACGAAGTGGACCACCTCCACGGCACCCTCTGCCGCGACCTGCTACCCGCCGGACGGCAGCCCATCCCGGTCGAGCAGTACCGGGGCACCGGCCAGACCTGGAATTACGGCGGGTCACCGTGAGCACCGACCGCCACGTGCGTCTGTTCCGCATGCTGCGGTCGTGCCCGCCGTTTCTTACCTGCCCGACTTCCTCAGCGGCCAAAGCTTAACGGCGCGTACCAGCAGGTCTCGGAGGACTCGTGAGAGTAGGCGAGCACGTCGAGGGCAATGTCCTAATGACAGCCCAACAGCTGAGTGACCACGGCGAGCTCGTAGTCGACAACGAAAAGTGCCAGGGTCTCGGCAGAAGGAGCCCGTCGTGACTCCGCTCGACGTCTACTACTTCAGCGGCGGCAACCGCGCCGACGAACCTGTCACCGTGGACGATGACATCGCCTTGGACGATGTCATGACAGACATCCTGGCCAACCCACAACCACACCCGACCGTGGTGTACGCCAAGGACCGGCCGACGATCGGTCCGGCGGAACTGCCTGACCACCAACTCAAGTTCGACCTCGACGCCGAGCACCACATCGCCGCCGTCCACGTGTTCGGCCCGAAAGACTTCCTACCAGCCGACATGACAGGCGAGGCGAACGACACCACAGCATGGATCGCCCTACCCCGGCAGACGGACACCCGAGTCCCCGCCGGCGTGACGCTCTACATCGACAAGGGCACCCGCACCGAGTTCCCCGCAGAGGCCGCCCTGCCGCTGAACATGCTTCGCAGTCTCCTGCACGAGTTCATGCGGACCGGCAAACGCCCCACATGTGTCGACTGGCAGCGGACCGACATCTTCTAGTGGCAACGCGACCCCACGCGCCCGTTGACGGCCGTTCGGGACCGTTTGGGGGTGGTACACCGGAGCCGGACATCGGCAGCCGCTACGGCCGTCGAAAAGTCAGCGGGCAGATCCACCCAGCCGGGTTACCGAGACTGGAGCACACAGCTGACAACATTTCGCCCGGAGCGACCGCCTGCTCCAGATTTGCTCCAGCTCGGCCGCCACAGTCCACAGTGGACGGAAAAACAAGATCGCCCGCCACCTGCATTACCGCAGGTCAGCGGGCGATTCGTATGCTGTATTCGATTGTGGAGCTGAGGGGACTCGAACCCCTGACCCTCACACTGCCAGTGTGATGCGCTACCAGCTGCGCCACAGCCCCTTGCCTGCACGTTTCCCGGCGGTTGGGGCCGCCGTTCTCGTGTGGCAATACCGTACAACACCGCCCCGGCAGGGGCGAAATCGGGGGGTCCCTCCCGACGTCCGCGCTGCTGAGCGCGGGTGCCGCGGGCCCTACTTGAGCAGGTTGGTCAGCCAGTCGCGGTCGTCCCAGGAGACGACCTGGCCGTCCTTCATCACGGTCGGCGTGCCGCCGAAGTTCCCGGTCGCCTTCACCGCGTCCAGTTCGGCCTGCGCGTCCTTCTCGTGCGCACCGCTGTCCACGCACTGCTTGAACGCGTCACCGGTGATGCCGAGGTCCGTCCCGAGCTTCACCAGTTCCTCCTTGGTGTGCCCCGGACCGCCCTCCTTCGGCTGCCTGGCGAACAGCGCCTCGTGGTACTGCCAGAACTTGTCCTCGTCGGCCGCGCACAGCGCCGCGTTCGCCGCGTCGAGCGAGTAGCCCGGCGGGTCGGAGTACTTCATCAGGAACGGCAGGGCGTGGTAGCGCATGCGCAGGTTGCCGGCTTCGATCTCCTGCTTGATCTGGCTGCCGTAGGCCTTCTTGAACGCGCCGCACGCGGGGCAGAGGAAGTCCTCGTACAGGTCGAGGGTGACCTTCGCGTCGTCCTTGCCGACGAGGACGGCGCCGGCCTCGCGGACGACCGGCACGGAGATGCCGGGCACCTGGGGCGGGTCGGCCAGCGAGGCGTCGTCCTCACCGGACTTGCTCCAGATCACGCCGCCGACCACGACCAGCGCGAGCACGGCGACGACCACGACGCCGATGACGACCTTGGTCCGGTCGCCCGACGCACCGCGCGCCGCGACCACCGCCTTCGTCGCCCGCTGCTGCTGCTTCTTCTTCCGAGCGTTGCGCTCCGCGCCACCCACAGCACTGCCCTCCCGGTGAAAACCCGTCCCGCAGGCTACCGAGGCATGCTGAGTACAACCTGAGCGCTCACGCGTCCGGCTGACGCGGTCGACCGGCCACGCGCTCGCCGGAGGGCACCTCGGCGCTCTCGTCCAGGCGACCGGACTCACCGGCGACCTGCGACCCGACGTGCGTCTCCTCGTTCCGCGGCAGGGTCTCGGGCGCGAAGAGCCAGAACACCAGCGCCACGGCGGCCATCGCACCCGTCAGGGTGAACGCCGCCTGGTACGAGAACTGGTCCACGAGCACGCCCGCGACCAGCGGTCCGACGATGGCGCCGCTGTCGGCGACCATCTGGAACGCCGCGAGCACCGGGCCGCCCTTGGCCTTGGCCCCGATCACGTCCGCGACGACGGCGTTCTGCGGCGGGTTGAGCAGACCGGCCCCGGCGCCCGCGACGAGCGACGCGACCATGAACATCGGCACGCCGCCGCTGAGCCCGAGCCACACCGTGCCGACCGCGGACACGGCGAGCCCGGCGATCGCCACCGGCTTGCGACCGATGCTGTCGGACAGCTTGCCCGAGATCATCAGCACGGCGGCGTTGCCGGCCGCGAACACCGACAGCGAGATGCCCGCGATGGCCGGCGTGCTGCGCAGCGCCTCCACCACGAACAGCGGCACCAGCGAGATCCGCACGCCGAACACCGCCCAGCCGTTGGCGAACCCGGAGGCCAGCGCCGCCCGGTACGCGGGCAGCCGCACGGCGACGCGCACCGGCATCGACACCTGTTCGGTGGACTTGTCGAGCGCGGCGGCGAGCGTGGACCGGCGCAGGAACCACCAGACGACGAGCGCGGCCACCACGAGCGCACCCGCGTAGGTGACGAACGGCACCTGGATGGAGATTTCCACGAGCGCCGCGCCGACGATCGGGCCGCCGATGTTGCCGAGCAGGAACCCGGTCGCCCACAGCCCGGAGGCGCGGCCGCGCATCGGGGCGGGCGTGATCCGGATGAGCAGGCCGACCGCGGCGACGGTGAACATGGTCGACCCGATGCCCGCGAACGACCGGAACACGATGAGCTGCCAGTACGCGGTGGCGAAGCCGCACGCGCCGGTGCCGACCGCGACGATCAGGATGCCGACGATGTAGACCCAGGTCTCGCCGAACCGGTTGACCAGTCGACCGCTCATCGGCGCGAACAGGAGCCTGACCAGGGCGAACGAGCTGACCACGGCGGACACGGCGAACGTGCCGACGTCGAAGCTCTTGGCGTACGCGGGCAGGACGGGCGCGACGATGCCGAACCCGAGGGCGATGATGAAGCTCGCCACGACGAGGACCCACACCTCGCCGGGCAGCCGGGGCTTGGCCTTCACTCCGGACCCGGTCCCCAGCACTGCGCGCCCCTTCCGACGTCCGTTAGCTGTGCTAAGGATATGCGGTGCGGCAAGCAAATACTCAATCGAGCAGTTCGTCGACCCTCCGCGCGTAGGCCGTCACCGGGTAGCAGACGTCGAAGCCGCACGCCTCCACGAACCGCTCCCCCGCGCCGCCCTCGGCCACGTGCGACGCCACCAGCACCACCCCGGCCTCGCGCAACTCGGCCACCACACCGAAGACGAGCGCCCGACCCAACCCGCGACGTCGGCGGGCCGGCCGCACGACCGCGTGCTCGACCAACCCGACCCGGCGCTCAGCGAACCCGGAGGCGAACCCGCCGATCCGGTCACCGTCGTCCGTGACGACGAACACGCACCGCGGGTCGTCCAGCCGCTGCCCGAGGTGCCTCAGCAGCCGCGGCCCGTCGACGCCCAGGTCGTCGGCCAGCAGCTCCGCGATGCCCTCCAGGTCGGTGTCCCGCGCCGCCCGCACGACCTCCGACCGCCGCACCTCGCCGCGGTGCACGACGGCCAACGACTCCTCCACCGCGTGCCACCCGGTGTCGTCCGCGATGCCCTCGATCTCGGCCACGGTCGTCGGTGACGCGTACAGCACGGCCTCGGCCCGCCCGACGTCCGCGAACGTCTGCTCCAACCGCATCAACGTGCCCGCGACCTCGGCGGACGACCCGTACACCGCGCACGCGTGGTTGCCGCCGGGCAGCGGGTTGTCCCGGTTCACCACGACCTGCGCCGCGCCGACGCGGCCGACCTTGCCGTAGCGGACGGCGCCGGAGGCCAGCCGGGCGGCTTCCACCAGCCCGGCCAGCTCACGGGCCCGGTACGGGTCGAGCAGCTCGGGGTCGTCGGGGTCGCGCAGCGGGTCAACCACGACATCAGCCTTGCACGTCGCGGTCCTTCCACTTCGTGGTGCCGCGCAGCGCCTGCCACGCCGCGTCCAACGACAGTGCGCCGAAGACGACGTAGGCCGCCGGCGCGAGCACGGCCGCGGACCGCGGCTGCCGGGACCGCCGCAGGAAGGTCCACTGGGCGGCCGACTGGCCCAGCCACGCCAGCAGCCCGAGCTTGGACCCGCGCAACGCCGTCACCACCGGCAGGACCCCGTACGCGATGTGCGCGAGCCCGGTCGACCCGAGCGACAGGAACGCACTGGCCGGCCCCTTCGCGTACAGCGACGTGCCGGCCACCATGCTCTTGCGCATCGACGCCCACGAGTCGCCGAACGCGTCCAGCCCGGACGTGGTCAGCGAGTCCGCGCCGTCCACGTACCGCGTCCGGCCGCCGGTGTCGCGGATCAGGGTGGCGAAGCCCACGTCGTCCGCGCGCGACCCGGCGATCGCCGCCCAACCGCCCGCCCGCTCGTACGCCGCGCGGCGGACCAGGATGCAGTGCCCGACGGCCAGCGCCATGCCGCGCCGCCCGTCGACGGTCGTCGTCTCGAACAGCAGCTGGTTCACCGGCGGCAGCAGCAGCCACCACCCGGCGCTCGGCCCGGTGCCGCGCCCGGACGTGGACACGAGGTCGACGTCGTCGCGCCGGGCGCCCGCGAGCAGCCTGCCGACCAGGTCGGGCGCGGCCTCGGTGTCGGCGTCCACGAACAGCAGCCAGTCGGTGTCGGCCTCGGCGGTGCCGAGGTGCAGGGCGTGCACCTTCCCCGCCCAGCCGGACGGCGGTCCGGAGCTGCTCACCAGCCGCACCCTCGGGTCCTGCTCGGCGTGCCGCCGCACGATCTCGGCGGTGCGGTCGGACGACGCGTCGTCCACGACCACGATCCGCAGGTCCGGGTAGTCCTGCCCGCGCAGACCGGTGAGGCAGCGCTCGATGCAGTGCTCTTCGTCGCGCGCGGGCACGACGACCGTGACCGGCCCGTCCTCGACCCGCGTCACGGGCAGTCGCCGGACCTCCCGCCAGACCTTGATCGTCACGGCCGCGCGGGCCAGGGCCACCGCCGCGCCGAGGACACCCCATTTCCCCATGCCGCCACATTGGCACACTCACCCCCGTGGAGCTGCCGAACCTGCCGATCCGCCCGCTGCTCGGTGAGATCGCGGGCACGTTGACCGCGCACGGCTCGGCGGTGCTGGTCGCCCCTCCGGGCACGGGCAAGACGACGTTGGTGCCGTTGGCGCTGGAGGGCCGCGTGGTGGTGGCCGAACCACGCCGGCTGGCCGCCCGCGCCGCCGCCGCGCGGATGGCGAGCCTGCTCGGTGAACCCGTGGGGCGGACGGTCGGCTACTCGGTGCGCGGCGACCGGAAGACGTCGAAGGACACCCGCATCGAGGTCGTCACGTCGGGGCTGCTGGTGCGGCGGTTGCAGCACGACCCCGAGCTGGCGGGCGTGGACGTGGTGCTGCTGGACGAGTGCCACGAGCGGCACCTGGACGCGGACCTGCTGCTGGCGCTGCTGCTGGACGCGCGGGCGGGGCTGCGGCCGGACCTGAAGCTGCTGGCCACGTCCGCGACGGTGGCGGCCGACCGGTTGGCGCAGCTGCTCGGTGACGCGCCGGTGCTGCGGGTGGAGGCCCGGACGTTCCCGGTGGACCTCGCGCACGTCCCGCCGGCCCGCAACGAACGGGTCGAGGCGACCGTCGCCCGCGCCGTCCGCCAGGCGTTGTCCGAAGTGGACGGCGACGTGCTGGCGTTCCTGCCGGGCGTGGCGGAGATCCGGCGGTGCGCGGCGCTGCTGCCCGGCGACGTGGACGTGCTGCCGCTGCACGGTCGGCTCGCCACGTCCGCCCAGGACGACGCGTTGCGGCCCGGTGCCCGGCGGCGGGTCGTGCTGGCCACCGCGATCGCCGAGTCGAGCCTGACCGTGCCGGGCGTGCGGGCGGTGGTGGACTCCGGGCTGTCGCGCGTGCCGCGGGTGGACCACCGGCGCGGGTTGTCCGGCCTGGCGACGGTCCGGGTCAGCGCGGCGGTGGCCGACCAGCGCGCGGGCCGGGCCGGGCGCGAGGCGCCGGGCCGGGTCTACCGGTGCTGGCCCGCGCACGAGCACAGCACGTTGCCGCGCTACCCGGAGCCGGAGATCCGCACCGCCGACCTGACCCGGCTGGCGCTGGAGCTGGCCTGCTGGGGCGTGCCCGACGGCGAGGGGCTGGGCTGGTGGGACGCGCCGCCGCAGGGCGCGCTGGACGCCGGCCGGTCGGTGCTGCGCGCTCTGGGCGCGTTGGACGACCGGGGAGCCACGGAACGGGGCCGCCGGATGGCCGACCTCGGCCTGCACCCTCGGCTGGCACGGGCGTTGTTGGACGGCGCGGCGGCCGTGGGCGCTCGCCGGGCCGCCGAGGTGGTGGCGCTGCTGGACGACGACCGCGCGAACTCCGGGGTCGAGCTGACCACGCGTGACGCCGACCCGCGCGAGGTGCGCCGCCTGGCCGCGATGGTCGACGGCACGGGTCACGGCGACCCCGCGCTGGTCGTCGCCCTCGCCTACCCGGAGCGGTTGGCGCGCAGGCGTTCACCCGGGTCGCCGGTGTACCTGATGGCGGGCGGCACGGCGGTGGAGCTGCCGCCGGGCAGCGGGTTGGCCGACGCCGAGTGGCTGGCGGTCGCCATCGCGGACCGGGAGGCGGGCCGCGCGCACGGCCGCATCCGGTTGGCCGCACGGGCCGACGAGGAGCTGGCGGTGAAGGCCGCGTCGTCGTTGCTGTCGTTCGAGGACGACGTGCGGTGGGACGGCGACGTGGTGGCGAACCGGCTGCGCAAGCTGGGTGCCATCACGCTGTCCAGCAAGCCGCTGCACGACCGCGAGGCGATCCGGCGCGCGCTCCTCGAAGGGCTGCGCGCTGAAGGCACGGGGTTGCTGCGGTGGGACGCGGACGGCCTGCGCACGCGGGAGCGGATGGCGTTCCTGCACCGCGTGATCGGTGACCCGTGGCCCGCGGTGGACGACGAGGCGCTGCTCGCCGTGGTCGACGTGGGTGACGCGAGGCGCAGGGCGGACCTGGCCCGGATCAGCGGCGAGCAGGTCGTGCGCCGACTCCTGCCCTGGCCCGCGGCGGCGCGCTTCGACGAGCTCGCCCCGGACCGCCTCGAAGTGCCTTCGGGTTCACGCATCCGGGTGGACTACTCCGCGTCCGACCCGGTGCTGCCGGTGAAGGTGCAGGAGGTCTTCGGCTGGACCGAGACCCCTCGCCTGGCCGACGGCCGCGTGCCGATCGTCCTGCACCTGCTCTCGCCGGCCGGTCGCCCGACCGCCGTCACCGGCGACCTGGCGTCGTTCTGGCGGACCGGCTACCCGCAGGTCAGGTCGGAACTGCGGGGCCGCTACCCGAAGCACCGCTGGCCCGAGGACCCGATGACCGCCCGACCGGCCCGGCGCTGACTACTTGACGGATCGCGTCAAGTACTTGACGATAGCCGTCAAGGAGGTGTCGCGTGCTCGCAGCACAGATCGCCACGATCATCCGCACCCGGCTGCTCGACCCGCTGGAGATCCTCTTCGACGACGTCGGCGACCTGCCGTCCCGCGCCGACGCCGTGGCCCGGCGGATGGCCGAGGCCATGGAGGGGGACGACGAGGCGGCGGCCGTCCACGCCATCGCGCGGCTCATCGGCGCGGTGTACCCCGGTGACGCGCCGTTCGACCCGCCCGCCGACTGGTGGCGCACCCCGCTCGGACGGGTCGTCGCACGTCGGATGGGTCACCCGGCGGCGCAGGCGGTGTCGTACTCGGTGGCCGGCGCGATGCTCGGCGTCACCAAGCAGGGCGTCCACGACCTCGTGCGACGCGGCAAGTTGGAACGCGACGAGGACGGCGTCACCGTCGCCTCGGTGAGAGCGAGGCTGAACTCGTGAAGGTGCTGGCACTGCACGGCGCGGGCGGATCACCGGCCGACTGGGACCCGGTCGCGGCGGCCTTGGCCGGCGTGCACGACGTCGTCCCGCTGCCGGTGGAAGGCCCGTGGGACTGGGAGTCGGTCCTCGACCGGATCGAACCGCACGCCGAGGACAACCCGGCCGTGATCGGCATGTCCATGGGCGGCATGGTCGCCGCGCTGTGGGGCAGGCGGCACCCGGAGTGCCCGGCCGTGATCGACATCGACGGTCACGGCGTGCCGACCCAACCGCGGCGCTACCTGGACCCGGCCGCCGTCGCCGCCGAGATCGACGCGCTGCGCGAGGCCTTCCGCGCCCACGGCCAACCGGAGCTCCAGCAGGCCCTGGAGGACCTGGACTGCTTCGAGGTCTTCCGCGACGTGCGCTGCCCGATGCTGCTCGCCCTGGCCACCAGGCCGATGCCGGGTCAGGCCCTGTTCGAGCCGTACCAGGCGGGCCTGGCCCGCGACGTCGCCACCCTGCCGCCCAACATCGAGGTCGTCCGCCTCGACGCCACCCACGCCGTAGCCCTCAACGACCCACCTCTGATCGCCAAGCTGATCAACGACTACCTACCGAACCGCTGATCTCACACACCCACCGCCACCAAGGAGCGTCCAGCGCCAACCCACCCACCGCCGGGATCCGGGTGCCAACCGCC